>JALSGT010000083.1 GCA_026982555.1 Chromatiales bacterium | reverse complement strand
TGTCGCAATGCGTGAAAGGCCAGCGTTTTCCGCCAGTTTATCCAGCTCACCCTGATCCCGGATGCCACTCTTGGGGTTGTGTGATTTTAACCACTGTTCAAAACGGGCATTGCTTTCCGAAGTGAATTGCCCATTGATATTGAATGGCCCATAAAGGCAAAAGCGTCCACCGCAGGACAATACCTGACCGATGCCCGCAAACATTTTTATCACCTCCGGCCAGCCCATGATGTGTACGGTATTGGCGCTGAACACAGCATCGAAAATCATGTTTGGCCAGTGGTCTGTCGTGACGTTCAGGCTTAATGGAGGGTACACATTGTCTGGACCTTCGTCGCTGATCCAGGCGTGGATGCCGGGATGGTGTTTATCCACATCGCTGGTCTGCCAGATGAGATGGGGCAGTGCGCGGGCAAAAAACACCGCGTGCTGGCCAGTGCCGCTGCCGATTTCCAGTACGTGGTGCATTGCAGCAAATTCTTGCAGTAACACTTCAAGAATAGCGTGCTGGTTTTGCACGCAGGATTCAGAGAAAGGTTTCAAGATGATTTTCCCGGTGTGTTATCAGGGGGCGTTTGGTTTGACGTAGATCTTAACCCAAGGTTAACTGTTGAGTGAACGTCCGCCATCCACCGTAATTACCTGCCCGCTGGTGTAGTCAGCATCACGAATCAAAAACAGTGCGGCGCGGGCGATATCTTCGGGATTACCCTGGCGTTTGAGAAAGGTACGGGAAACGATGCGTTGCTGGGTCACTTCATCAATTTTGCGTTCCGGCCATAAAATGGCACCGGGGGCGATAGCGTTAACACGTACCTCGGGACCCATTTCGCAGGCCAGTGACTTGGTGAGCATAACCAGACCGGCTTTGGCGATACTGTACACGGGAAAGCGTTTCAGTGGCCGGTCGGCATGAATATCGGCGATGTTGATAATGCAGCCGCGCTGTTCCTTGAGGTGTGGTGCCGCAGCCTGGGATAAAAAAAACGGTGCCTTGAGGTTGGTGCCGACGAGGTCGTCCCATTCTGTTTCGGTGATTTTTCCCAGCTGGGTGGGGTAAAAACTGGAGGCATTGTTGATCAGCACATCGAGTCGCCCCCAGGTGGCCAGTGCATCGGCGACCACCGCAGGCAGGGCGGCCTGATCCAGCAGGTCGGCACGTACCAGCACCACGGAATCATTGCGCAGCGCATTGAGTTCATTTTGCAAGGTGTGGGCGGCATTGCGCGAACCCCGATAATGCAGCACCAGCCGCGCTCCTTCGGCGTGCAGGGTGCGGGCGATAACGGCACCGATGCGATGCACGCCGCCGGTAATCAGGATGACACGGTCCTGCAACGGACTCACGCTCTCACTACTGGCTTCTGTGGTATCATTCAAAGTGTGTTTTCCTGTATTCAGGTAATGTGCTTATCCATAAAACGCACACTCTAACCCACTCTGTATCCATTGCCCAACCACTGCTTGTGACAGACCTGATTTAACACCATGCCGACATCATCCACTCTCTTTTTGCGTCCGGGTATCGCTTCAGCAAATGTGCTGTCGCAGTTGCCGGCGCCTGATGCTGCCGCACAGGCTCATAGCGAAAAACTGATTGCATTGATTGCCGACGAGATTGTTGCTGCCGGAGGGCAGATCAGTTTTGCTCGCTACATGGAGTTGGTGCTGTTTGCGCCGGGTAAGGGGTATTATTCGGCGGGCGCACGTAAGTTTGGTGAGCAGGGTGACTTTGTTACTGCTCCGGAGATTTCACCGCTGTTTTCCCGCGCTCTGGCGCAACAACTGGCTGAGGTGCTGGGTACCTTTGACGAAACAGGTGACGTGTTGGAGGCAGGAGGGGGGAGTGGCGTTATGGCAGCGGATATGCTGGCCGAGCTGGAAACCCTGGATGCATTGCCTGCGCACTATTTTATTCTGGAACTGAGTGCAGACTTGCAGGAGCGTCAGCGTGAAATCCTTGCCACGCGGGTGCCGCATTTGCTGGAACGGGTGCATTGGTTGCACGAATTACCCGCACCCGGTTTTCGCGGGGTGGTGGTGGCCAATGAGCTGTTGGATGCATTACCCGTACATTGTTTTGTCGCCCGCAAAAACGGTTTGCAGGAACGTTGTGTGAGTTTTACAGAGGGTCGTTTTCAATGGGTAAACAATGAAACAGATGAGTTATTGGTGCCGGAACATTTGACAGAAGTCATGGCAACACTGCCGTCGGGCTACACATCGGAAATCAATTTTGCAGCCACAGGCTGGATACAATCCATTGCCGGTTTGCTGGATGCCGGAGTGGTGTTGCTGATTGATTATGGCTATGCCGCTGCTGAGTATTATCATCCCCGGCGTGATGCGGGTACGTTGATGTGCCATTATCGGCATCGCGCCCATGATGATCCGTTTGTCTATCCCGGGTTACAGGACATTACCGCACATGTGGATTTCACCGCCATTGCAGAAGCGGCGGTATCCGCGGGGCTGGATGTGCGTGGTTACAATACTCAGGGGCTTTTTCTGTTGGGTTGCGGCATCAGCGAACTGGCACAGCCCTTTGAAGAACTGGATGAGCGACGGCACATTTTACAGGCTCAACAATTGCGCATGCTGACATTGCCTGCCGAAATGGGGGAACGCTTTAAAGTGATTGCTTTGGCAAAAAACTATCATCAGCCACTGCGCGGTTTTGTCATGCAGGATTTACGTCATCAGCTTTAAACCCGGGTTAACTGTAAATTAAGGGCTCAATCACCCTGTTTTCAGCATCTCTGCGCCTTTACGTCAGATTTTATGACGCGATGATTCGTCGCTGAGGGACTGTTTGGCTGAATGTAAACCAATGATTTTATTCGCCGGGATGTTTTTAGCGTTTAACGTACATTTAAATGGAAACAACATCGGAGTTTTTAATGAGCCATAAATTACAACAAACTCAGGATATGCTTGCTAAACATCATCGGGATGGTGAGGTTTTTGTACAGTTGATGAAGGATACTTATTCCGGGCGTTTTAACGAGGATTTCTGGGCATTGTGGCGTGCGCGTATAGCACCGGTGCTGGGTGAGTCACCGGTGATTCTGGATCTGGGCACCGGCCCGGGAACCTTCTTGCGCGACATACACGAACGCTACCCGAAGGCCCGTGCCATTGGCGTGGAGTGTGCGGCATACATGCTGGAGGCTGCCAGTGATTTGCCGGAGGGTTGCGAAATGATTACCGCTGATTTGCACGACCCCCATTTGCCGTTGGCTGATAACAGTGTCGATGCAGTGGTAGCCTCTGTCGTGTTGCATGAAATGCATCAGCCAGTGCGCACTTTGCAGGAGATGCGACGTTGTCTGAAACCCGGTGGTATTTTTTATGTGATGGACTGGGTGCGCGCACCGCTGGCGCAATATCTGGCAGACAGCGAACTGGCCGTATTTGACCGGCAGACCTCTGACGAGGAATTGGAAGACCTGTTTATCCATTTTATTGAACATAATCGTTTCAGCGTTGATGACCTGGCCTTCATGCTGGAAAGCACGGGCTTCCGCGTGCTGGAAAAAACACTGCTGAAGGAAGGGCGCATGGCACGCCTTGTCGCGGAGAAAAAATAAACCGCTATGGATGCATTGCATGCTGTTTTTCTTGCGCTGATACAAGGGCTTTCTGAATTCCTGCCGGTTTCCAGTTCTGCACATCTTATTTTATTGCCGCGTTTGCTGGGCTGGCCGGATCAGGGACTGGCCTTTGATGTTGCCGTACATGTTGGTACATTGAGCGCGGTCGTATTGTATTTTCGTCGCGAGCTGGTACCCATGACGCAGGACTGGGTGCAGTCAGTGCTGACCCGCAAGCAAACTGCAAATAGTCGGCTGGCCTGGGCGGTATTATGGGGTACCGTTCCGGTAGGACTGGCGGGCCTGCTGTTAAAAGGGTTTATTGAAAATAATTTGCGCTCGGAATTGATCATCGCTGCGGCAACCATAGGCTTTGCTTTATTGCTGTGGTGGGCGGATAGCAAAGGCCGGGGTCAGCGTGATGAATACAGCCTGCGTATCAGTGATATTGCCATTATTGGTGTTGCCCAGGCACTGGCATTGATCCCGGGCACTTCACGCTCCGGTGCGACAATGACGGCGGGATTGATGTTGGGGTTGTCGCGTGAGGCGGCGGCACGTTTTTCATTTCTGCTGTCGATTCCGGTGATTACCCTGGCCGGGGGATTGCTGACACTGGATTTGATTCAAGACCCCGGCCTGGTGGATTGGCGGGCCATGATCATCGGCGTGATGACCTCGGCGATCACTGCCTATTTGAGCATACACTTTTTTCTGAAATTGCTGGAACGCATTGGCATGTTACCTTTTGTGATTTATCGTTTATTGCTGGGAGGGGTGCTGATTTATTTGTTTGCCTGAGCCTGTTTAATGAGCCCCCATGCCAGCAGGCTCAGGCCCAGTAAAGACAATGCGCCCTGATAGTAAGGGTAAAATTCAAAGTCGCTGAAACCCAGGCCATAAAAGGCCACAAAACCTACCCAGGTCGCACCGGAGCAGTGTTCGATAGCTGTCATATAAGTGAAGGCGGTTACCAGTAGCACAACACCCAGCAGGCCACGCACCAGACCGGTATTGTGTTGCACTGTTTGTCGGGCGCGGCTGATCAGTCGTCCGCCAAGCAGGGCGGCGAACAGATAAACGACGAGAGTGATGCTGTCGTATTGCAGCGTCCATAAATTCAGCCCGCTGCGCGGATCCTGATGGATAAATACAAACAGTGATTTGGTGACGATAAATTCCAGGGCGCGCAGTGGCTGCTCTTGCCAGATGAGCTGGAACATGGCGATGTCGGTACCGACGGGAAACAGCATGTGATTGACCATGCCACCATTAAGCAGAGTCATTACTGCCAGGCCAACGACAAAAAAACTGATAAACAGCAGTGTGCTCATTAACAGCCAGTGATTTGGTTTTTCTTGCGGGTGAATGATCAGGGTTTTATCCATGACGGGAGTTTACCCGAACTGCGTGCGTTGCGTGTTATTCTGCGCAGGAATATTTTGTTAATGGGCTCCGCAGATTGAAAAATGGCAACTTACGCAATAGGTGATATCCAGGGTTGTTACGACGAGCTGATGAGCCTGCTGGAATTGATTCATTTTGACCCGGCAGATGATCAGGTATGGTTTACTGGTGATCTGGTCAACCGTGGCCCGGCATCGTTACAGGTGCTGCGTACGGTGCGTGCGCTGGGCAATAGTGCGATAACGGTGCTGGGCAATCATGATCTGCATCTATTGGCTGTGGCTGAAGGCAGTAGATCCCCTCACAAAAGTGATACGCTGGGTGATATTCTTTCTGCCCCGGATCGTGATGAATTACTGATATGGTTGCGCCAGCAACCGTTGATGCATCATGATCCGGCGCTGAATATCGCTCTGGTTCATGCGGGTCTGCCTCCGCAATGGAACCTGGTTATGGCGCAAGCCTGTGCAAAAGAAGTGGAAACCGTTTTGTGCAGTGATTATTACACGGCATTTTTTCGGCACATGTACGGCAATCAGCCCAATGTGTGGCGTGATGACCTGGCAGGCTGGGAGCGATTGCGTTTTATTACCAACAGTTTTACACGGTTGCGTTATTGCGACACCACAGGGCATTTTGATTTTAAAGCTAAAGGTGAGCCGGGTACACAACCTGAAGGTTACCTGCCGTGGTTTGAAATACCTTGGCGGCACAGCAAAGATGTGCGCATTGTCTTTGGGCACTGGTCCACGCTGGGTTTACGCCGGGCGCCCAATATTGTCTCGCTGGATACCGGCTGTCTATGGGGCAATCAATTGACCGCCGTACGATTGGGCGGAAATGATGCCGTTTTTTGCGTAGAATGCTCAGGATATCATCGTCCGGGAAATGAATAAAAACTTTTTCGTAGGACATATTTGTTTAAGCGGGCAACAAACAGGAATTTGAAATGAAAAATATATGTTTTCGTGTGGTGGGCTTTGTTTTTTTGTCAACAATTATGATGACAGTACAGGCGGCACCACAGGCGAAAATCACTGAGCGTGGTTATTACAAATTTATCGATGAGGCTGAGCGGTTGACATCGCCGTTGATCTCTTCAGGTTATGCGAAGCGTGGTGAAGCTGAATTAGTGAAAGATACGCAGCGTATTCCTTTGGAAAAGGGACGTTTGTTTGGTTTTCATTTTCATATTTCCGGGATAGATAAAAATATTGGCATCATTCCCCTGGAGCTGGTTGTCGTGCATCCGGAGATGAAAAAATCAGATGGCAGTATCTCCACAGGGTATCGTTACAATGTAGATTTGAAACTCACTAACGGCATGGTGGAAGACAAGATCGGTTATCATATTAGTGAAGATTATGAAATGGTGGAAGGTGACTGGCAGTTTGAATTTCTCTTTATGAATAAAACCCTGCTTAAACAAACGTTCACGACTTATTTACCGGAAAAATAATATGGATGATGATCTCAGGCAGAATATGACGGCTTCCGAAACCTGGCTTCGCGGACTGTTTATGTTGTTGTTTGTTTTTTTACTGCTGGTGGCACGGGTGGTGACAGGTGCAGTGGTGGTGATCCAGTTTTTGTTTACGGTATTTACCGGGCAGTGCAATGACAACTTGCGTGAGTTTGGCGCGAGTCTGGCGATGTATGTTTATCAGGCATTATTGTTTGTGACCTATAATAGCGAGAGCAAGCCCTTCCCCTTTGCACCGTGGCCGTCGCGTGATAATACCGAGCTGGTGGTAGATACTATTGCGCAGCCTGTTGCCGAAACACCGGTGGATACACTGGAAACGGATGAACCTGATAAACATCCTCCTTCCTGAATGACCTTTTTTATTGAGCGGTTTAGCGGTGTTTGCAAATTACCGCGACACAAGTCTGCTCTCTTTTTATACAAAATCAGGTTATAATTCCTGCCTCAAATCACCGTAGTCATGGGCTGTTTCATATGCTGGCACCATTGGCTGCAATCTCTTTGGCAAATAATCAATCCATGCAGTCTGCTCCTGATATTTTTTCCTATCGCAAATTCTGGGCCCAGCGTTTTGGCCCGGCACCGCAATTGCCCATGTCTCGTGAAGAGATGGATACATTGGGCTGGGATTCGTGTGATGTGATTTTAGTGACAGGTGATGCTTATGTGGATCATCCCAGCTTCGGTATGGCGGTGATCGGCCGGGTGTTGGAAGCGCAAGGTTTTCGTGTGGGTATTATTGCCCAGCCGGACTGGACCAGTGCCAGCGATTTTCAAAGGCTGGGTCAGCCCAATCTGTTTTTTGGTATCACCGGTGGCAACATGGATTCCATGGTGAACCGGTATACCTCGGACCGCAAAAAACGCTCCAACGATGCTTATACCGCCAACGGCGAAGGTGGCAAACGGCCTGACCGTTGCGTGGTGGTTTACAGCCAGCGCGCGCGTGAAGCATACAAAGGCGTGCCCATTATTATTGGCGGTATCGAAGCCAGCCTGCGGCGCATCGCGCACTTTGATTACTGGTCGGAAAAGGTACGGCGTTCAGTGCTGCTGGATGCCAAGGCGGACTTGCTGGTATACGGTAATGCCGAACGACAGATCGTGGAAATTGCGCATCGCCTGTCACAGCGGGAAGCCGTTGAAAATATCACCGATGTGCGTGGCACTGTGTTTGCCTGTCGTGACAACAATGGTCGTCCTGAACGGCTACCCAAAGACTGGGTGGTGCTTAATTCGACTGAGCTGGATAAGCCCGGTGTCATTGAAATGCCCATTGATCCGTATCTTGCCACCGGGGCCGTAGTGAACCAGGGTACACCTTGTGTGAACGATGGAGAACCGGTCAATGAAAAAAACAAAAGTGTGGTGGTGACAATCACGCCTGCATTGAAGACAGCCAGCAAACGCCCAGCCGCAGATAAAACCCTGGTCTGTCTGCCTGATTATCATCATGTGCGTGAGGATCGCGTATTGTATGCGCATGCCTCGCGGGTGTTTCACAAAGAAACCAATCCTGGCAATGCGCGCGCGGTTTATCAGTCGCACGGTACGCGTGGCGTATGGATGAATCCACCCCCGATTCCTTTGCAAACCGAAGAACTGGATCGGGTGTTTGAGTTACCGTATACACGCAAGCCGCACACGGCCTATGGTAAAGCGAATATTCCTGCCTACGAAATGATTCGTTTTTCTGTGAACATAATGCGCGGCTGTTTTGGAGGGTGTACGTTCTGCTCCATCACTGAGCACGAAGGACGTATTATCCAGAGTCGTTCCGAAGATTCCATTATTCGTGAAGTGGAGGCGATTCGTGACAGCGTGCCGGGTTTTACCGGTGTGATTTCCGATCTTGGCGGGCCCACCGCCAATATGTACCGGCTCATGTGCAAAGATCCCGAGATCGAAGCCAATTGTCGGCGTCCGTCCTGTGTGCATCCCGGGATTTGTAAAAACCTCGGCACTAATCATCAGCCGTTGATTCAGCTATATCGACGTGCGCGAAAATTATCGGGGATTAAAAAGATTTTGATTGCCTCCGGTTTGCGTTATGACCTTGCTGTGGAATCACCGGAGTACGTTAAGGAATTAGTGACGCATCATGTGGGGGGCTACTTAAAGATAGCTCCGGAGCATACTGAGAACGGGCCGTTGTCAAAAATGATGAAGCCTGGCATGGGCAGTTATGACCGCTTCAAAAAAATGTTCGATAAATACAGCAAGGCTGCGGGCAAGGAACAATACCTTATTCCCTATTTTATTTCTGCCCACCCTGGTACCACGGACGAAGATATGATGAATCTTGCCATTTGGTTGAAGACCAACGGTTTTCGTGCAGATCAGGTACAAAATTTCCTGCCTTCACCCATGGCCACGGCCACGGCCATGTACCATTCCGGTAAAGACCCATTGCATAAGGTAGGCTCGCGCAGTGATGCAATGCCAGTCGCAAAAGGTGCTAATGCCCGGCGTTTACACAAAGCTTTTTTGCGTTATCACGATGCCAACAACTGGCCTTTGTTACGCAAGGCATTAAAACGCATGGGGCGTGCAGACTTGATTGGTAATGGTAAGCGGCATTTGATTCCAGCGTGGCAGCCGAGGGGAACAGGTGATGATGCTGGAGGGCAGGGGGCAGGAAAAACCTTTCGTACTCAACATACGGGGTTGCCGAAAAACCCCAAAGCGATAAAAACAAAACCTGCGCGAGCTAAATCGTTAAAAAAAGGCCGGTTAAAAAAGCGATAATTGCTTTGGGTGTTTTTAGTCAACAGTGTCTTGCCGACATTTTTTACAATAAACTTTACCTAAACGAACATGATATTGTACGCGCTCGCCTGCCAGTATTTCCTGCTGGCAACTATCACAAAGCGTTGCGTCATCCATGATCATTTCATCAAAACCCTCAACCGGCAGCTCTTTGCCAAAAACTACTTTTTTCCAGGGTTTGTCTTTGACAATATCTTTTCGATATATTTCTTCTATGGCGCGAAGCCGTCTCACTAGATGTTCCGGTACTCCGAAACGCCTTAGGCTTGACTCCATTAATGTTTCACGATGATCAAGCAGTTCATCAGAAATCACCATCCAGTGATGGGCATTACGTGGGCGCTCACCAAAATAAACATCCTCACCCGTTAGCACCTGGCACATAAAGTTATATTGCTTTTCAATCAGGCGTTGTTTGGTGGCACCTTCAAAAAAAGGCGACAGCAATGGATCATCGTATACATGGTCATAAAAATCGATCAATACTTTTGATAAAAGGCGACCTTCATCGAGTCCTTTCCAAAGTTCAAGATCGGGATCAGGGTAGTTGCGGAGTTCTGCACAGCGAATGCGTTCCGCTGTATTGGCATCTGTATCATGTAGACTGGCGTCATTAACACTGGCCCAGTCCCAGAATGGGTCGGCGTGAATTTCCTGCGGGTTAGCACCTGCCGTCTGAGCGGCTTGTTGCATGTCTTCCACCATTTTTGGGTGGCCGCATAAATACATTCGCCATCCTTCCAGGTCTGTATGCTCTGCCAGGGCGATATCATTGGCGCGCCCAGCCCGATAGTTTCCCGGGGCCGCATGCCCTGAAACACACGAGACAGGATGAAAATTATCATGCTGTTTAGACAGTTTCTCCAAAATGGGCTGTAAATATAAACCGTGTGGATATTGGCTGCCATGATACAGATGAATGGGGCCGGTATGCCCGTTGGAAAGCGCGTCACGTACAATTCCCAGCAATGGGGATAAACCTGTTCCGGTACCGATTAATAGTAATGGCTGGTGTTGTTCACCAGGTACATAATAATTGCTGCCCAGGGCTCCCTGAAACTCAAGCTCATCATTTTCTGACAGTTCATCAAAAATCCAGTTACTCATGACACCATTGGGTACACGCTTGACATGAATTTCCAGAAAATAATCTTCCTGCGGCACGCTGGATAATGAGTAGCTTCGCATCTCTCCTTGTTGGTTACGGATATTAATAAACTGTCCGGGGTGATAATAAAGTTGTGTGGCGGGTTCCAGTAATAAGCGGCATACATCAGGTGCCAGTAATTCTTTTTTATAAACCACTGCCTGGTTAAATAAATCAGTATCCTGTGGCAGGGATATTTCCATGTTGTTTTCGGGTATACATTTGCAGATTAGAAAATAATCTTTTTCTTTTAGTGTTTCCCGTAATCCTTTCTGGGCTTTTGGCGGTATAAATCCATTCTCACAGCGCTGTAAACAAGCATGGCAGACACCATTTCCACACGAAAAAGGAACGGTGACCCCGTGGCGCATAAAAACCTGTAAAATGGTTTCGTTTTCACGGCACCGGTAGCTTTTTCCCTGGAAGTAAATTTTATTCATGTTTTTTTTGATTAGTGTCAATGTTTTCAGCGTGACTGTGTATGACAGGGATTTTTATATAATTTTCTTTTGGGATATGGGTATTAACGGATTTTTTGGCAAGGTCTGCAATATTTTTAAAGCCTTTGCGCAGTACGACTTGTAGTAGAAAATCAGAGTTACAATCATACTCGCGACATACTTTTGGCCGGTTTTTCCAGTTGCTGCAGCGGCCATTGTTGCGATCAAAGTGGATGCAATAACCTTCTGAATCTTTATCAACGAAACCTTTGGGCGGAGTGTTGCCATTCGCAGGCTCCATTTCATCGGGCTGCAAACGTACCAGTTTCCGACAGCAAAAAGTAGCACAGCCCATACGCTGCCCTTCATCACAATTTACAAGGTGTGTGTTTTTGCAGTTATCCATTTTACCTCCCGTGATTTTTCGGGATAACTATTCAGTTAATCGATAAAAGCTTATTTATATGGCTGTTTAGTGATTGAGGTTCAGGTATATATTGCCACCTGGCACTATTGGCTACTGACAGGGTTCTCCAATAAGATGCCAGTGAGTTTGTTGCATAACCAAGAACAAACTCACTGGCACACAATCTTTCTATTTTCAGATTCTACCTAAATAGCGGCTTCAAGAGATGGCATGGACGAACGCGATTTCGTCAGAACCATACCGAGGTTGGCTGATTTTCGACAAACAAACGTCGCTACATGTTCTTCATTGCTTTTGGAGCGTAAAAAAACGTGTAACAAATTGTCACTGTTAATAATGATTTCCTGGAAATAATGATGGTTGTCGTTTTCCACTCCGCGGGCCTTTTTGAACATGCTTTCAATCAGAGACACATTGGTTCCCTGAAAAAGATCTGCGGTGGCAGCGGCAACAACCTCCAGTACTTCCGTCGGGTGTGAGTCCACAGTCTTGGCGCTTAGTAGCATACCGGTGCTGAGGTCCACGAAACCTGCGGCGACACATTCCGGAATGGATGCGATGGCTGTTTGTAGGGCTTTATCTAATGACATTTTTTTCTCCTTGATAGTAAATGATATGCGGTTTATGACGACACAATATGCCGTCTGTTGCTTATGCCGGAATTTGCTACCGCCAACGCAAATTCCTTCAAAAATTCTACCTGAGCATCTGATTGCACCCAGCGAGGCTCAATGCTGCGTGCGGTCTCCAGGGCATCCAGAGCGGTTTCACCTTCCCAGATCAATTGTGCAACCAGCATGGTGCCGGTACGTCCCATGCCAGCTTTGCAATGCATGGCGACAGCTTCACCCTGTTCGGTCAATTCACCCACCTGCTCACAAAGCTTGAGAGCAGCTTCAATCGTTGGTACTCCCATATCCTTAATTGGAAATGCAATTCCTTTGATGTCGTATTCGGCCAGTATAGCCGGATCAATTGGTTGCGTTGTCAGGGAAACCAGCACGCTGATCCCCACTCGCTGTAGCGCAGTAAGATCATAATCCAGTTCGATTAATAATCCGGGGCGGGGCGTACCGGCCAGGTCACCTTTTCTAAGCCAAAGAAAATTGCGTGGGCCAAAGGCATCGCTTTTGTATTTTCGGGCCTCTTCGGGCACTTTAGGACGAACCGTTTTCAGCGGTGCATCTGTTGTGTTAATGATTTCTGTTACAGGGTCATTTAGGTGCTCATCAGGTGTGTCCGGTGCAGATACACAACAAGAACCACTGCGCACAAAATCTCTGGCAGCCTGCGATTGCGGTGCTGTAAAAAAATCGGCGGTGGGTTGTATTTCATGAACCCAGCCACCAGCCAATAATGCAGTTTGTCCGCCTAATTTAATGGCTTGTTTTTGATTATGTACCACCACCAGCACAGCGCGGCGCTCGGCTTCCATAAGCAGATAATCCAACAGGCGATGAGTTTCTGCTTCATCCAGTCCGGCAGTGGGTTCGTCTACAAAAAGTAATTTGGGGTTGGCTGCCACAGTACGGGCAATGGCCAGGTGGCGTTGTACGGCCAGCGGGAAATCCACCGCATTGTCATTGAGGCGGTCAACTAATTCAGTCAGACCCGCCTTGCTTAACAGGCGTTGTGCCACATCCCGTTGCTGAGAGATATCCAGCGTATGGCGTTCGGGCATGTCATTAACAATATTTTCACGGATGCTGGCCATGATGAGCTTGGTTTTCTGTGCCACCAGTGCGGGTGACTCAGACTTTCCCAGGGGCATGCCGACATATTTGGCTTTGCCCCAGGTGCGCAGAGAAGGATTGGCATTGTTGAGGCCGGACAGTGTTCGCAGCAGGGTGGATTTTCCGGTACCGGCCGGGCCCAGCAACACGGTCATTCCCTGTTCGGGAATATCCAGGTCAATACCGTTAAGAATAATTTTGTCACCAAAAGCGACACCATATTCCCGCAAAGATAGAATTGATTCGCTCACGCGGCTTCTCCAGTCAAACCAGGATCCAGAGAATAAAGCAGAGCCTGAACCAGCATCATGACATCATCATGCTGACGGGCATCCACTTCGAACACAGGCACATTCATATCCAGTTTTGTCAGGGTTGCCTGGTAGTCTTCAAGCTTTAATCCTTTGCGCAATTCCATTCTTGTAATGCCAATGGCCACAGCATTATTTTGAGTAAACTCTTTAAAGGCGCTGACAAAGGCCTTTAAGTCATCCAGCGGGGCGGGGTTGGCATCGTCCAGCATAATAATCACACCAAGACTGCCATCGGTGAGCAAGTCCCACATAAAGTTGAAGCGCTCTTGCCCCGGGGTACCATAAAGATGCAGTGTCTCTCCATTGTCCAGTCGCATACTGCCGTAATCCATTGCCACCGTGGTCAATTCCTTTTTGTTTTTTGTTTCATCTGTTGCAGTTTGTTCTGTGGAAAATGGCGCAATATCACTAATTGCAGTAATTGCGGTTGTTTTGCCTGCGCCGACGGGGCCGGTAAAAATAATTTTGTACTGACCAATCATAATTAATTCCTGTTTTTCAGGTTATCATCGAGTTACTGTTATTTGCTGATATGACGTAAAATAGAGGCCAATAGTCCGCGTCTCGTGGGTTTGTCTTTCATGACTTCTTTGGGGGCAATCAGCGAGTCTGCCTGGCGTGTTGCGACCCCTGTTAAACCTGTTGTCGTTGCTGCGCTATAAAATGAATACACATAGGCTTGATCAATATCCAGGCTTTGAGCAATGTTATCCAGTGTGCGCGGGTTTCCTGCCCATAAAGAGGCAATGCGCATACCATATGGTGTATGCGGAAGACGAGGAAAATTAGGCCAGGATTGTAAATAATACGGCATAGATAAATCAGTACCTTCCGGCACACGACCGCGCGCTGTACGCAAAGCCAGGTCCCATACAAAGTGATTAATGGACATGGATCTCAGGCCGTCGGTTTCATCTGCGGGTAATTCTTTTTTGCCAGTATTGCAAACACGATTAATCTCTATTGTAAACTCCTCGCTCAATGTTGCCACGCCCAGATTTTTTAGCTGACTGTCAGTTAAATCACTGTACACACGATCCTGATCAGGTAGCAGGATGAGTCGGCGATTTCGCCAACACTGTACATAGAGAATACATTGTTGCCCGACACTTTTTTTAAGGCTGGAGAGAATGCGTCCCAATAGATAATTTTCCGGATTATAATAAAGTTCAGACTCACCCTGTATACCGGTTTGTTGTATCGATTTCAAGTTAATACTTGTTGTCTTGAACTGTGTATCCAATGCGTGGGCTGCTGCGTTAATTCCTGTTGTATTAGTATCCGGTTTTGTTGATGTTTCTGAATTATCATCAGAGGCTGGAGGGTTTTCTGAATCAATGTTGCTGATGGTTTTTGTGCTTAGTGGTAACCCTGTTACCAGGTCAAAAATAGACTCCCATAATAAATCCAGCTTGGCAGGTTTGGCGACATAAGTAGCCCCCTTAATTTCTGTGAGGGATTCTGACATGACAATAGCGGGCAGACCGGGATGTTGTTGTTGATATTTTTTCCAGGCATCGGTCTCGCCATCCAGGTCAACAATACCTAAATGTGCATCCTTATTTTGTTGCGCAAATTCGCAACGCCCTTTGAAGATAATTTTAAAAATGGTACCCATCCTGGAAATAGACCGTTCATCCATGCCGACGAGAATAACTTTTATAGGTGAGTGTACTTCTGTTTTCACGAGTTTTGCTACCTCCTGTTTGTTGTTTGTTACGCAGCCGAATGCGGTTTATAAAACAGGATATGCGGGGCGCTGTTTTTGTGTCTCTACCCAGGCACCACGTTCCTCACTCATATTAAGCGCAATACCCACCATTTCTTTCAGAAGCGGCATCGGGTAAAAATGCGAAAACTTTAGTGATGACGTGTCATTTTAAATATAAATTTACGATAAGTTGTGTCTATGATATCGTTTTTTGATATAAATAGTGGGGTGGTTGGAGGCGATGATTGTCTGAGAGATGAGCAAAAAACAATGTGTTCAGATTTTGTCAAAAAAATAAAAACATTCCAACAGGCTGAATATATTGGATATTTATCGGGGCAGGCAAGATTTTATTTGAACTATGGCCGATGTGCTTGCGCAAGATAATCATTGCTGCGCATTTCCAGCAACCGGCTGACTGTGCGTTGAAAATTAAAGGTATGGCGGCGACCCTGATACAGGTGTGTGGGCTCATTATCGGCGGTGATCAGCAGTTTGACGCGCCGGTCATAAAACTCGTCCACCATGTCGACAAACCGATGGGCCCACTCTTCTTCAGTTTCACCCATGTGGGGTACGCTGGAAACCAGTATGGTATGAAACTGTCGCGCTAGTTCAATATAGTCAGCACTGGCGCGTGGGCCATGACAGAGCTGATAAAAATCAAACCAGGCAATATCGTCAGTACGACGATGGCAGGCAATTTGGCGGTGATTGATGTGTAATGGAATATCAATTAATACAGTGCCGGAGGCGAGTTCGTTAAAGCGCTGTTCTATAGCGCGTTCACTGGCGGTGTTGAGCGGTGAAAACCAGGTCGGGGTCTGTTTGCGTTTGTGCTGACGGTGGTCAGTGTTGCCGGTTAACTCAATGACTTCAGTATTGGTTTCAATGAGTGTGATGGCGGGCAAAAAATGCTCGCGTTGCAGGCCATTTTTGTACAATTCCGTCGGCGCAAGATTAGAGGTGAATACCAGTGTTATACCCTGGTTGCTGAATGCGCCGAGCAGGCGATAAAGTATCATCGCATCAGTGATATCTTCCACATAAAATTCGTCGAGACACAATACACGCGCTCGTTGTGCAAAGTGTCTGGCAACGATGAGCAGAGGGTCACGCTGCCCCGCCAATTGCGCGAGTTCATCATGAATTTCCCGCATGAAATGACGAAAGTGCAAGCGTAGCTTTTGTTCAAAGGGCAGGGTATTAAAAAACAGGTCCATGAGCCAGGTTTTCCCCCGGCCGACACCACCCCACAGGTATAACCCGCAGGGTGGTACGTGACGCTTGGCGAATTTTTTGCGTAACCGCGTTGCCCAGCTTGGTTGCCTGGGCTGTTGCAGGTGTGTGGATAATATCTGAAACTGTTTCAGCGCTACGAGTTGGGCCGGGTCAGGCCGAAAATGCTCATTATGCAAGGCGTGCTGGTAGTGTGCGCTGAGGTCCATGTGTGAAAGTCTATATTTATTGATAAAAGAATAGCGGCCAGTATTCTTGCTGGCTTTATTGGCACAGTGTTCGGTATCATGCCGCACTATGCAAAATTTAATTAAAAAAACGGTTTATTTATGGGTGCTGCTGCTGGCTA
>JALSGT010000082.1 GCA_026982555.1 Chromatiales bacterium | reverse complement strand
CATGGTGGAAAAGCGTGCCAAAACTTTCTATGTACAGGGTCTGATTGCCGGGATTGGTACGGTCGATTTTCTGGTGGATACCGGCTCCAGTTACAACACGATTGATGAGCACAGTCTGGTAATATTACAGGCGCAGGGTCGGGCCAGTTTTGTTAAAGATCTTACCGGTGTGCTCGCCAATGGTCAGCGTGAGCGGGTTGCGGTGTATCGTCTTGATGTTATCCGCCTGGGTGATGATTGCGAGTTGCGTGATGTGGAAGCTGCTGTGTTTCCTGGTCGTACACGGCATATTCTGGGGCTTAGCGGGCTGCGCAAGGCCGGTAATTTCACTTTTTCTTTTGAACCACCGCAATTGGTGCTTTCCAGCTGCCTGCCAGTGACGACACAAACGGCGGATGAGCAATTGGCAGCGGCACAAAATGAACCATTAATACGATAATTTGTGGTACCCCGTCTGGGTCTTGGCGGTGTGTAATACCATGTTGTGCGTCGTCGTAACAGCGGGCTGTTACTCCTCATCGCGCCTTGCCAGCCACAAACTTCAACGCACTCTACAGACCGTTCATCTGCGGATTTTAGGTTAAACGTTGTCCGTGGAAATAAAGTCCAGCACGTCGCCTTTGTTCATGCGTGTAATGTGGTTGGAGAGGTTCATGATGATGTTACGCATGATGGTGAAGCTGATGCGTGGCTCGTGCAACACCAGATTCTGAAAAACATCGTAGTTGATTTGCAGCAATACAGCAGGCGCGCGCGCGATGGCTGTGGCTGTGCGGTTTTGCTGGCTGATGAACCCGATCTCACCAAACAGCTCCCCCGGGTTCAGTGAGTGAATTGGCCCCTGATTATGGGTGCGCAATTGCACGTCGCCGGATAGCAACACGTACATACAGGGGCTGCTGTCGCCTTCCACAAACAAAGTTTCACCATCGTCAAAACGGGCAGGCTGGCAAATTTTCTGGATATGACCGTATTCATCCGCCGTCAGCCCGGCAAATACCGGCAGTTTTTGCAGAATGGCTGAAATATTGTCGTTTTCTGTTGGCATAACATGAATCTGTTTTGATGTTTTTTGTCTGGGGAAAGGAGGGTTGCCACTGTAACGTCGGCATCTGGTAGCCAGGGTTTAGGTCAAAATGGGTGGGTAGCGTACTCAAACCCCAAATTCAGGTACACTTTGTGATGAATTTGGCGATAACGGGAGCGGCAGGCGGTGAAAGAGACGGCTTTGATCCAATGGAACGATATTCGCACGGTGCTGCTGGATATGGACGGCACCTTGCTGGATTTGCATTTTGATAACCATTTTTGGCGGGAGCATATGCCGCGCCGTTATGCAGAGGAACGGGAGGTGCCGCTGGAAGAGGCCCGGACGGAGTTGTTTCGGCTCTATCGTGCGGTGGCGGGTACGATGGATTGGTACTGTCTTGATTATTGGTCCGCGAAACTGGATATGGATGTGGCGGCACTCAAGGAGGAGGTAGATCATCTCATCGCTGTACATCCCCACGTAGTGACTTTTCTTGATGTGGTGCGTACCAGTGGCCGTCGCGTAGTGCTGGTCACCAATGCACATATGAAAAGCCTCACGCTGAAAATGGAACGTACCCGCCTGGCTGGACACCTGGATGCCATTATCTGTGCCCACGATATTGGTGTACCGAAAGAAGATCCGGGTTTTTGGAACAAGCTGCAAACCGTGGAATTGTTTGCGCGGGAAACAACCCTGCTGGTGGATGACAGTTTACCGGTGCTGCGCTCGGCGCAGGAGTACGGTATGGGTAGTTTATTGTGTGTGCATCAGCCAGACAGTCAGGCACCGGACAAGGATGTGGGAGAGTTTGCCGCGATTCGCAGTTTTGTCGATATTATGCCGCCTGCCGACCAGCCACCGCCCACTGTTGAGCGTTAAAAAATACCCGGTTATTCGTATTCTTTTTCAAATTTTGCAAAACGTTTTTCCCAGCCCTTGAAACGTTTTTTGCAATATTTTGTGAGCTGATCAAAGTCGCGAAAATACAAGTCGAAGCCATCTTCGGCTGGCGCATCGAATTCGCAGTAATCGTTATCGTGCTGTCGGCAAACATGCGGGCGGTCGTCATAAATGCCGCAGCGGCCATCTTTTTGCAGATGCAGACAGGTGCTTTCCACCAGCAGATACCAGCCGTCGTCATCTTTATAAATACGAATATTTTCGTGAGAAATCTGCCACAGCATGTGGTCGAAGTCATGCATGGAGCGTGGCGTCTCCAATTCCTCGGTAATGTAAGTGCAGCACTTGGCACCGTCACAGAAACCACATTTGTTTTCCGTGGTGATTTTGATGCCGTTGAAGGTGGTTTTTGGGGACATGGAATCGCTCGTTCTTGTATACGGTTGGATTTTATTCGTTAATGAATAGAGTAATCCGCTGACGGCGCGCAGTTTATCAGTATTCCGCATTTGTGGGCAGATTGGCGGTAAGGTCCGGCGGACGGGTATAATGCGCGGATGTTTTTTTGTTGGTCCGTTTGAGGAGGTAGAAATGCCAATTTACGAATATGAATGCAAGGCCTGTGGTCATCGCCAGGAGGCCATTCAGAAAATGAGTGATGATCCCCTGGTGGATTGTCCTGTCTGCAACAAGCCTGAATTGAAAAAGCTGGTTTCGGCCGCAGCATTTCGTCTTAAGGGCGGCGGCTGGTATGAAACCGACTTTAAAGACGGTAATAAAAAGAATGTCAGTAAAAATGAGTCTGCCGGAAAATCTGCTGACAGCACCGCCAAACTCCAATCCAAACCCAAGCCTGCGGGAGGGTGTGGTTCCGGTGGTTGTGGCTGTCATTAATCGCTTGTTATTTTGAGAGCCATAAAATAAATGAAGCGTTATCTTATCGCTGGTCTGTTGATATGGGTGCCCCTGGGGGTGACTGTGATGGTTGTCAAACTGCTGGTAGGCATCATGGACCAGACGTTGCTGTGGCTGCCCGAGCCCTATCGACCGGACACCCTGCTGGGTTTTCATGTGCCTGGTTTGGGCGTGGTGCTGTCGGTGATTATTGTGCTGGGCACAGGGGTGGTGGTTGCCAACCTGTTTGGCCGCAAACTGGTGGAAGTGTGGGAAAATATCCTCGCCCGCATTCCGCTGGTACGTACGATTTATGCCAGTGTAAAACAGATTCTGGAAACCGTGTTTTCCTCCGGGCAGTCTTTCCGCAAGGTATTGCTGGTGGAGTATCCGCGCAAAGGGTTATGGACACTGGCTTTTCAGTCCAGCACTACCCAGGGTGAGGCACAGATCAAAACCGGCCAGGAGATGATCAATGTATTTATTCCCACCACGCCAAATCCCACTTCCGGTTTTTTTATTATGGTACCGCGCAGTGATGTGGTGGAACTGGACATGAGCGTGGATGATGGCCTGAAGATGATCATTTCTGCTGGAGTGATGGTGCCGGAGTGGAAGCAAGCCCCGGGTGGTGCGAAAACGAAGGCGATTCCCACGACAAATGCCTGATATCCCGCCCTGACTCAAGTACAGGCCCGGGTTGCAAGGACGTGGCCCAATCCGTACCATTCCCGCCTTTCTCAAATTAAGTCACTACTGACAGGACAGAATCACCATGCGCAGCCATTATTGCGGCCAGATTAACGAATCCAATATTGATGAAACCGTCACTCTTTGCGGCTGGGTGCATCGTCGTCGCGACCATGGCGGGGTGATTTTCATCGACCTGCGTGACCGCGAGGGCATCAGCCAGGTAGTGTTCGACCCGGATACCGTGGAAGCTTTTGCGCTGGCTGAAAGTGTGCGCAACGAGTTTGTACTGAAAGTCGTTGGCCGTGTCCGCAAACGTCCTGAAGGCACGGAAAACCCGGACATGCCCACCGGCATGGTGGAAGTGCTGGGTAAAGAGCTGGAGATTTTCAACCGTGCCGAAACGCCTCCGTTTATGCTGGACATCGAGGATGACGAAGTCTCCGAAGAGCATCGCTTGCGTTATCGCTATATTGATTTACGTCGTCCAACCATGTTTCGTCGCCTCAAACTGCGTTCAGAAGTTGCTCGCACATTACGTAACTCGCTGGATAAAAAAGGTTTTCTCGAAATCGAGACCCCTGTGCTGACCGCCGCCACTCCGGAAGGCGCACGCGATTATTTAGTGCCCAGCCGTACCCATCCCGGCCAGTTTTTTGCTCTGCCACAGTCGCCACAATTATTTAAACAGCTGCTGATGATGTCCGGTATGGACCGTTATTATCAAATCGTGCGCTGCTTCCGTGACGAAGACCTGCGCGCTGATCGTCAGCCCGAGTTTACTCAATTGGACATTGAAGCCTCATTTATGGACGAGGAGGAACTCATGTCGCTGATGGAAGACATGATGCGCGATATTTTTGCGCATGTGCTGGAAGCACCACTGCCCAAACCCTTCCCGCGCATGCCTTATGCCGAAGCCATGCAGCGTTTTGGTTCCGACAAACCGGATTTGCGTATTCCACTGGAGCTGGTGGATGTGGCTGATCTGATGCAAAACGTGGATTTCAAGGTGTTTGCCGGCCCGGCCAAAGACCCGAATGGGCGTGTGACTGCGTTGCGCCTGCCCAAAGGCAATGAATTAAGCCGTAAAGAAATCGACGATTACACGAAATATGTGGGTATTTACGGCGCCAAGGGGTTGGCTTATATAAAAGTCAACGAGCTGGCCAAAGGTCGTGATGGCCTGCAATCCCCGATTTTGAAATTCCTGCCGGACGAAACCGTCGATGGCATCATGCAGCGCACCGGAGCGGAAGATGGCGATCTGGTGTTCTTCGGTGCAGACAAGGCCAATATTGTCAGCGAGGCGTTAGGTGCCTTGCGTGTCAAGCTGGGCCATGATCGTGGTTTGCTGGAACACGGCTGGAAACCGCTGTGGGTGGTGGATTTTCCCATGTTTGAGCACGATGGCAAACGCTGGACGGCATTGCATCACCCTTTCACCGCCCCGAAAGAAAGTGATATCGACAAGCTGGAATCTGATCCGGGCAATTGCCTGTCTCGTGCCTACGACATGGTACTCAACGGCACCGAAGTGGGCGGTGGCTCCCAGCGCATTTATCGTGCGGATGTACAGGCGACAGTGTTCCGCCAATTGGGCATTTCTGACGAAGAAGCACGGGAAAAATTTGGTTTTCTGCTGGATGCGCTCAAATACGGTTGCCCACCCCATGGTGGTATTGCTTTTGGTCTGGACCGTCTGGTGATGTTAATGACCGGCGCGGCCAGTATTCGTGAAGTGATGGCCTTCCCCAAAACCCAGACGGCGGCTTGTCTGCTCACCAACGCACCCTCTGATGTGAGTGATGCGCAGTTGCGTGAGTTAGGCATTAAATTGCGTAAACCCAAAAGTAATGCCGATGTTGATGAGCAGGGCGAGTCTGCTGGAGTATAATTGTGCAGTTACAATGGTTTACATACTCATTTCGGACTAATACGGGATATGTCCCAGACCGATATTGTAAAAGAAACAATCGCTTACCTTAAGTTTTGGCTGGGGGTCATGGTTGTTTCAGACATCAGTCTGGTGGGTTGGGTGCTCTCTAATGCGGGAGTCAAGTCTGACTTTAAGATATAGGGTGCTATTATTGGCATAGGTGTCATTACCGTATCGGCGTATTTTGTACACAAACGTATCGAATACATGATTTCAACCCTGAAAGAGTTGCCGTAATGGAATTATTGTCTATCTTGGTTTTACTGGTGGTTGTCAGTGTTTTTGCATTCATTGCATATGACGCTGCTCACCAGAAATAAGCCCACCCAATCCCATAGCTGTCAGGCCAAGCGACTTGTGCATCAATGATGAACGTCTCACCGCCACCCTCTATCTGAGTAGGGTGGAACAAGCGTAGCGGTTCCACCAAACGGGAAATCGTCGCAATAGCAAGCTATGACTCCTCATCGCGCCTTGCCAGCCACAAAATTCAACGCACTCCACAGGCCGTTCAACTGCGGAATCTGGGATAAAGTGGTACCATCGTCTCACCGACGTAACCGAGAAATTGTCAGATGTCCGCAAATTCCACATTGCTGAAAGTAGAAATGCAAAACTTCACCACCATGAGTGAAGATGAAATCCAGGAACGTATTGTTGCCGCCAAGGCCGCGCTGGGTGATCGGCTGATCATTCTTGGTCATCATTATCAGCGTGAAGAAACCTTTCGGCATGCCGATGTCAGCGGTGATTCGCTAAAACTGTCACGCAGTGCCGCGAACTCCAAGGCTGAGTACATTGTCTTCTGTGGCGTGCATTTTATGGCAGAAGTGGCGGACATCGTCTCCCGTCCCGAACAGACTGCCATTTTGCCCGATCTGGCAGCCGGTTGTTCCATGGCCGACATGGCCAACCTTGCCAATGTGGAACGTGCCTGGCGCGAATTGTCCGAGATACTGGAGCCGGACGAACAAATTACCCCGATGACCTACATCAATTCAGCAGCGGATTTAAAGGCGTTCTGCGGTCGCCATGGCGGTATCGTCTGCACCTCCACCAATGCACCCCATGTGCTGGAATGGGCTTTTGATCAACGTGAAAAAGTATTGTTTTTCCCGGATCAACATCTGGGCCGTAACACGGGTTTCCGCATGGATATTCCGTTAGATCAAATGGTCGTGTGGGATTATGACTTGCCGTCAGGCGGACTGACTCCGGAACAGATCAAAAAAGCCAAAATTATTTTGTGGAAGGGATATTGTTCGGTACATCAGTTATTCAAACCCGAATATATCGACGAGTTCAAAGAAAAACACCCTGAAACAAAGGTGATTTCCCACCCGGAGTCCTCCTTCGAGGTGTGTCAAAAGTCGGATTATGTGGGGTCCACCGAATATATCATCAATACTATCCGTGATGCCGAGCCCGGTACCCGCTGGCTGGTGGGCACTGAACTGAATCTGGTTAACCGGCTGCACGAGCAATTCAAACACGAAGGTAAAAATGTGCATTTCATGTCCAGTACCGTGAGCATGTGCTCCACCATGTACCGCATCGGGCCGTCGAGCCTGTTATGGGTTTTGGAAAACTTACTGGAGGGCAGGGTAGTAAACCAGATTACCGTGCCGCAGGCCGAGGCCGGGCATGCCCTGCTGGCACTGAATCGCATGCTGGATGTGTCTCCATAATTCACCCGGCTTTCGTTGAATCAGTATAACTTCAGGTGGACTTTCAGTGGCAGAACGGAAACGGATAGCACTTCTTATTGATTGTGACAATGTGAGTCATAACTCCATTGAAGGTGTTCTCGAAGAACTCGCAAAATATGGCATGGTGAATATTCGTCATGCGCATGGAGACTGGAACAACCCGTCATTATCCGGCTGGATAGACAGGCTGCATCCTTACGCAATCAGACCCATGCAACAATTCGCATACACAAAAGGGAAAAATGCGACAGATGCCGCAATGATTATTGATGCGATGGATTTGCTTTACAGCAAAAATGTTGATGCATTTGCATTGATGACAAGCGACAGTGATTTTACCCCCCTTGTATTGAGGATATTGGAAAGTGGATTGCCTGTTTATGGGTTTGGAGAAAAGAAAACACCCAAGCCATTTGTTGATGCCTGCTCGCCATTTATTTACACAGAGAATCTCGCTTCAGCAGAAGAAGAGAAAACCGACAACCCTCAACAACCCGTAAAGAAAAGTAAAAAGGAACTCAGAAAAGATACTTCACTCGTCAGGTTGCTGAGAACCGCTGTTGAGCAAACATCAGATGATGATGGCTGGGCAGACATGAGCAGAGTCGGCCACTATATATCCAACAACAGTTCTTTTTCATCCATCAATTACGGTTACAAGAAACTGGGTGACTTGATCAGAGCCAGTGAATTATTTGATGTGGAAATGAGAAATGATGGAAAAGCCATGTGTATCAAGGATGTGCGCAAATAAACTCACAGCTGAAGGGGGGTTAGTGCAGTAGTACCTGGCGTTATCTCTTGCGTGACACTCCCCACCCAATAAAAAACACTGCCCCTGCAAACAGGCGCGGTGTTTTTTTATGCGCCAACAACAGGGGTTTTAATTAAAGGCCTGGCCTGGTTTTACACCGGTTTTTTTCAGGATGAAGGCCAGCGGACAAAACCCGGTAAATGCAGCCTGGAGCATATTGGCTCCCACAAAGGCGGTCAGCCATAGCCAGTTAATGGAATGTAATTGTGACAGTGCCAGGCTGGCGATGATGACAACGCCTGCGAAGGCGAAAACAATTTTATCGATGCTCATAATAAACTCCGGTCGGCGTTTGGCTTTACACATCATATATTAGCAGACTCTAATACATTTGGCGATAGCGGCAGGGAAACGCTTTCCAGAGTGCGTGATGGGGCCGCAGTCAAAGATTACCGGTTGCTTGCCGATAGTGGAAGGAGACTTCCCATGTCTTTGTGATGTGGGTGAATAGAGTTCATAACTTGTTGTATTTATAAATAATGAAGCCAATCGAACATAAAAATACGCAAGCGTATGACGAAGGATCGAGTTTGACAAAGAATCCGGTGGTTAATGGCAGGGAGCGACGTGCTTACGAGCGCTATCCGGTCAATTTGCGTGCGCGGATTAATTCCCCGGGAGCCGTGGCGCGGGACTGTGTGATACGGGATTTTTGTGTCGGGGGCATGTATCTGGTGTTTGGGCATACCACGGAGGATGCCCGGGTAGCGCATCTGTGTTCACCGGAAACACACAGCCAGATCAGTATTGAGTGCTCGGTGCCGGGTAGTGAGAATAACCATCTTTTGACATTTTCCGCGCAAGTGGTGCGCAAACAGGGTGATGGACTTGCCTTGCGTTTTATAAACCCTGACCTGTGTGCATTACAAACTTTTCTGGATTATGCCCAATCCTGGTGTAAAAAAAATGATGAGCAATGTGACAACGGGGGTTGCCCGGTATCTTTAAATAGCGAAACGTTTAATGGCAAAAAAACGAGTGAAATCATCGAGCATTGCAATCAGATGGTCAATGATACGGCTGATAGTCTGGTGGCCCGGTTTCATGATGATGTCGTGGATTACCTGATTGAAGTTTCCAAAGCATCCCACGATATTGCTGAACAGAATGCCTATTTTGATGCTTTGAAGATACTGAATAATGCGAAAGATACGCTGGGCAAGGATTTTCTCGCATCGCTTGAAGTGCAACTTTCATGTTATTCGCCAGCGGTGCCCCAGTTTGTGGACAGTGACGACTGTATGGTAACAACGAATGCTTTGTCCATTGTGGATGATGAGGTGTTTGATGACTGGCTGGCAGATACGGCTACGGTGGATTCTGTTGAGTCGCGCAACAAGGAAGCGCTGACGGAAATAGAAAAACGGTTAAGTTTGTTATATTCAGCAGAAATCAAGCGAGTTAACAACCCTTACGGTCCGGCATTGTTTTCCCGCCTGTTTCATGATGCATTGAAGCCACTGGATTTGCGTCACAAGGTTAATCTGGCTTGTTACAAGGTGTTCAGAAATGTGTTGCTGGAGTCTTTACATAACTTATACAAAAAAATAAACCAGTATTTTATCGCTAATGATGTGATGCCGGTTATTCAGTATTTGGCACCGACATCGCAGGGTGCAAAAAAAGAACCAAAAGCAGACGAAGAAAATGCCTCCGAAATGGGGTCGGATAAAACAGATAAACAGGAGACAGAATCACAAACAGAATCAACAGAAGGGAATGATGTACGTTCCGGCCAGGATCTATATCAGTTAGTGGGTGAATTAAAAACCCTGCAACAACAGTTAAGCCAGCAATTGGGTGATAAAACCGCTGCTGAGCTTGTGACAGGAAAAACATCGGCAGAGACATTTTTCACAAAACCTGACAAGCAAGCGAATTCTTCCAGTGAAGGTGTTGACAGAAATTATAGCCGTGATGAAGTACAAGCAGCGCTGGCTCTGGTTGAGCCCGCCTTGAGTACCGTTGCCGATAAAAATGAGATTCGTGATTTTAAATCAGAAGTCATGAAAGTGTTGGGTAAAGGTGCGGGGGGTAATGACAAACATATCGGTGTGCGTGAGAGCCGTATTATTGATGTGGCCAGCAATATCTTTCACTGGATGTCAGCGGACTTGCAGGTGTCGGAAAAAATTCGCAACTGGATTGCACAGCTGGAATTGCCCGTATTAAAAATTGCCGTTGATGATGATGCCTTATTTACCAATCGCTCGCATCTGGTGCGCCAGGTTATCAATAAAGTGGCACAACTGGAAATGTTGGTGGATGAATCTGAAAAAGCAGATCAGCCTGCGGTGAAAAAGGCATTGGACTGGATTGTAAGTTTGGTCAATGAAGAATTTGATGGGTCCACAGATGTGTTTGCGAGAGCAATGCATCAGCTTGATCTTCTGCTTAAAGTGCAAGACAAATCATACAATGCCAATTTGCAGAACCTGATTGACACCTTCCAGCAGGAAGAAGAGGCCTTGCTGTGTGCAGGTGATGAAAATGTGTTGGTGCCGGATGTTGCCTGGGATGACGTGAGTAACGAAGAACAGGCAATGTGGATTAAGCGTGCGGACCGTTTGCAGGAAGGGGACTGGGTGGTGTTTGATGCTGATTCTGCCGAGCCTAAACGTTTGCGTATTGCGTGGAAAGCACATAAAACACAGCGTATTGTTTTTGCCAATGTACTGGGTGCAAAAGATCTTGTGCTGCATCTGGCTGAGTTGGCGAAGGGGTTGCGTGCAGGTTCTGCTGTGGTATTGAATGGTGTTAATGAACCCGCTGTGGACAGAGCACAATATGCTATGTTGCAGGATTTGCACCAACAGCTTTTACATCAATCAACACATGATCAATTGACGGGGTTGATCAGTCGGCGTGAATTTGAAAAACGATTAGGCGAAGTATTGTCTTTAGCAAAAGAAAATAAATCACGGCATGCGGTGTGTTTTATTGATCTGGATCAGTTTAATGTCATTAACAGTGCCTGCGGATATGAAGGTGGAGATAAACTGCTGAAGGAAATCTCAGTTTTACTGTCCGGGCAACTCAAAAAAAACTGGGTGCTGGCACGGCTTGGCAGTGATGAGTTTGGCTTGCTGCTGAAAAATTGCGCATTGGATGATGCGCTGGATTTTATGGAAGAAATGATGGAGTTAATTCAGGACTATCGCCTGCAATGGGAAAATAAACGCTTGTCGATTGGTTTTAGTATGGGGCTGGTACCTGTTTCTCAGCGTAGTGAAGCAGCCAATGAGTTATTGCAGGCTGCCGAGTCCAGTTGTGGTGTGGCCAAAGAAATGGGCGGCAATCGCATACAGCTTTACAGCGCGAGTCATACGGGATTATTGCGGCGCAGCAAAGCGATGAAGTGGGCTGCGGAAATTGATCGTATTCTGGATGAAGATACCCTGTATTTGCGTTGTCAGCGTATTGTACCCATTGATGCTGGCAGTGGCATAAAAGATCATTACGAAATTTTGCTGGGTGTGTGGGATTTGAATGGTGGCGATATTTCCACACCGGAATTTATCGAAGCCGCTGAGCGTTATAAGCGCATGCCTGATGTTGATCGCTGGGTGATTAAAAATGCTTTTCGCTGGATTACTGAACATCATCAGTCTTTGGCAGAGAGTATTGATATGTTTTCAATCAACCTCTCGGGACGCTCGTTGAATGATGAAAGTTTTCTGGCTTTTTTATTAGCGCAAATTCGTGAATCCGGTGTGCCAGTGGCAAAAATCAGTTTTGAGGTCACTGAGACCACGGGTGTGGCGAATATTTCTGATGCGGTTGACTTTATTGGGGAAGTGAAAGCGACGGGCTGTTCATTTTCTCTGGATGATTTTGGTACGGGCATGTCATCTTATGCTTACCTGAAAAATTTACCGGTGGATTATCTGAAAATAGATGGCGCCTTTGTCAAAGATATGGTGAATAACCCCAGTGACTATGCTGTGGTTAAATCCATTTGTGAAATTGGTCATTTTATGGGTAAAAAAGTCATCGCTGAATTTGTCGAGAATGATGAAATACTGGCTTTACTGAGAGAGCTGGGAGTGGATTATGCACAGGGTTATGGTATCGAAAAACCATGTACGCTGGAGGACTTGCTCAAACCCGGGGAGTAATCGTGCGCCGGACTTTGTGCGGGTATGACTTGTTGCGCAGCACTGCCGTCGTTGTTTATCCACAGACAGTCGTGGTTAAATGACGCTTATGACTTGGCATAAACAGACAAAAATTGCTTTATTTGGCACGGGCCTTATGGGTGCGCCACTGACCGAGCGCCTGCTGGATGCCGGTTACAACGTGGTTGTGTGGAACCGAAGCCCGGAGAAACTGGAACCGTTAGTGGCCAAAGGTGCATTGGCCGCAGAGACGCCTGCGCAGGCGATACGGTTTGCTGAAGTGCTGGTGACCTGGCTGGCAGACCAGCGAGCGATTCAGGACGTGTTGTTTCCTGCTGAGCGGGCCAGCCTGCTGGCGGGAAAAACCATTTTGCAAATGGCGACGATTGGCCCGTCGCATAGCCGTGGACTGGAGGATGCCGCCATTGCCCATGGCGCACAATACCTGGAAGCCCCCGTGCTGGGTAGTATTCCTGAGGCGAAAAAAGGTCGCTTGTTGTTAATGGTCGGTGCGACACCGGTGCAGTTTGAGCGTTTTCAACCTCTGCTGTCAGTGTTTGGTGAAAACCCGGTACATGTGGGTTCGGTGGGACAGGCGGCAGCCATGAAGCTGGCCTTTAATCAGCTTATTGCCGGGCTCACTGCCAGTTTCAGTCTCAGCCTTGGGCTTATCCAGAAGGAAGGTGTGCGCGTTGAGCTGTTCATGGATATGCTGCGTGACTCAGCCTTGTATGCACCCACGTTTGACAAAAAATTACTGCGTATGCTGGCGCGGGATTATGAAAACCCCAATTTCCCCACCCGTCACTTGCTGAAAGATACGGATCTGTTTCTTGATGCTGCGGACGAGCATGGTCTTACTGCGGCTTGCCTGCAAGGTGTGCGCGATACCGTGGCCATTGCCCTGGCCAAGGGATTGGCAGATACAGACTATTCTGCAATCAACGAGGTCATTCATCCGCCGACGGTGATCCCGCAGAAGTAACCGCCCGTTTTCTCCCATTGTACGAAACCGTGTCGCCTTGCTGGTGTATCAGGCTTGCAAGGCGATTAATACCCACAGTGCCTGCTCTGCGCGCAGTCCTTGTCCCTGCGGGAAATCCCCATTATGCTTGGCGCTGCTCAAGGATACGCTTAATTCACATTTAAGTTGCATATTTTAATAACAGGGTAAGCTGAATACGATGGGTCGTCATTTTTCTGTCAAGGATTTTTCCTTATTTTCATTTCTGGTTGTGTTGATGGTTATCATGTTGCTGTCTATGTACATGGTAGACCGGCAATGGAGCAAAATGGCCCAGATGCAGCGTTTGATGGACGAGCAGGCCAAAGACCTTCGGCAGGTACAGGGGATGCTGCGTAATATTGAAAAAGATCTGCGTAAGGGCCGGATTGCTGTTGCTTCTGCATCTCAAGATGCGGATATAAAGGCAGGCTCTGATAAAACCTCCGCCGATGCTTTTCGTCGTGCCATTTTGGCAACGCAGCAAGATGACTATCAGGAAGGGGACTGGTACGTACAAGCTATTGCCACGGGGTTGAAAACCATTACTCCCCTGATTTCCCAGGATGTTTATTCCGCCAATATTCAGTCTTATGTACTGGAGTCATTATTAACGCGTGACCCGGATACTTTGGAATGGGTGGGTTTGATTGCCAAAGACTGGCAGATGCATGAGGATGGTTTAACGTTTACATTTCATTTACGTGAAGATGTCAGTTTTTCAGATGGTACTCCGCTGAATGCCGAAGATGTGGCATTCAGCTACCGATTTATTATGGACGAGCGCATCGCGGCACCGCGTGGCCGGGCTTATTTTGAGAAAATTGCGAGTGTGACCGCTTTAGACAAATTTACGGTGGAGTTCAAATACAAGGAACCCTATTTTAATGCACTGTCTTTGGCTGGCAGTATGTCGATACTGGCCCAGCATTTTTATGAGCCCTATCTGGATAAAGCAGAAGAATTTAATCAGTCAAAGGGCTTGTTATTGGGCTCAGGGCCATATCGTTTGGCTGACCCCAAAGGCTGGACCCCGGACCAGGGGCTGGTTGAGGTGGACCGGAATCCTCGATACTGGGGGACAGTACAACCCTCTTTTGACCGGATTTTATGGAAAGTGATTGAGAATGACAGCGCCCGGTTGACGACTTTCCGTAATGGAGAAATCGATATTTACAGTGCGAGACCCAGAGAATATCAAAACCTGTTGAAAGACGATGAGCTGATCAGGCGTACCCGGCATTTTGAATACATGAGTCCTTCTGCTGGCTACAGTTATATTGGCTGGAATCAGAACCGGTCAGGAAAAGTCACACGCTTTGCGGATAAAAGGGTGCGTCAGGCAATGACTTATCTTACCGACAGGCAGCGCATTATCGATGAAATCATGCTGGGTTATGGTGAGATAGCGATCAGTCCCTTTAACCCAAGAAGCAAACAACATGACCCGGTACTCAGTCCCAGAAAATTTGATCTGAAAAAGGCACAACAACTGCTGGCCGAAGCAGGTTATCGGGACACGAACGGTGACGGCATAATCGAAGATCAGTCCGGTACACCCTTTGAATTTGAACTGGTTTATTTTCAGGGCAATGAAGATACAAAACGTATTATTCTGTTTTTAAAAGATCTTTATGCGAGTGCAGGTATTCTGATGAAACCCAAGCCAACGGAATGGTCAGTGATGCTGGATTTGCTGGGCAAACGGGATTTTGATGCGATTTCCCTGGGCTGGTCCAGTGGTATAGAAACCGATATTTATCAGATGTTTCATGGTAAACAGGTGGAAAATAATGGTGATAACTTTATCCATTATAAAAACCCGGAGCTGGATAAATTAATTGATCAGGCGCGTGTCACCGTCGATGAAGAAAAACGTATGCCGATATGGCAGCAGGCTGAAAATATTATGTTTCAGGATCAGCCTTATACTTTTTTAATGCGTCGTAAAACGATGGCCTTTATTGATAAACGCATGAAAAATGTCACCATTACCAAAATGGGTTTAAACAGTGCTTCGGTACCGGTTGAGTGGTATGTGCCGAAAGCACAACAAAAATATTCCCATTAAATCCAGGTTTCCAGATGTCTACCTATATTGTACGTCGGCTTTTGTTGATGATTCCCACTTTGCTGGGCATCACATTGGTCGTTTTTATTGTCATGGCTTCAGCGCCGGGGGGCATCAGTACGCAAAGTCTGGTTGAAGGTCAGAACCTGGACCCGCAAGCCAAAAAGGCACTGGAAGACTATTATAATAAACTCTATGGCCTGGATTCTCCCGCGCATATTCAATATTTACGATGGTTAAATAACGTCTCCCCTGCGGGTTTCACGTTTAATGAAGCAGGGGAGCTGGATGGCTTTTCCCTGTTTAAGGGCTCCTATCTGGGCATGAGCTTTCGCTATGGGCGACCTGTTACTGATTTGATTGCTGAAAGAGTGCCTATTACCGCGCTGCTGAATATTATTTCCATACCGATTATTTACATCATTGCGGTTGCTATTGGTGTCCGTGCCGCGACCCAAAGAGGGCAGGCTTTTGATGTAGGCTCCAGTGCCATGATGCTGGGTTTGTGGTCGATTCCAACCATGTTAACGGGCGTATTGTTGATTGGTTTTTTTGCGAGTGACCAGTATTGGCGTTGGTTTCCTACGTCAGGGCTTAATGACCGGGTGGCGCTGGATATGGTGTTTTTGCCGCACTGGGGGTCGTTATCGGATGTTCTTATACTGATGCTTTCTGTTTTGTTTGCCACGGCATTTTTTATCTGGATGAGTCGCTGGAGTAAACCTTATACACGGGCGGCCTGCTTTGCGGTTGTGGGTTTGCTTGCCGGTTTTTTTATGGCGGATGCCCTGCCGGAAAAAGAGCAGGGAGTGATAACCTACCTGATGCTGATTTCGCTCGCAGCAGCGTTGTTTGGTGCTGTGGCTTATGCGCAATATTCGGTGTTGCGGGTCTTTTTTATGGGCCTTGTCGGGTTAGGTATTGGTTTTATTATCGCCGCTTATTTCCAGGAAGGGCCATTTATTCGGGGGTTTTTACTTGATCGTGCATGGCATCTTGTCTTGCCCGTAATTTGTTTAACCTATGGTGGTTTTGCCTTTTTATCGAAATTAACACGCACTGCCATGCTGGAGAATTTACTCTCTGATTATGCGCGCACCGCCAGAGCCAAAGGTGTTAGTGACAAGGATGTATTATGGCGACACGTTTTTCGTAACAGTTTGCTGCCTTTGATTACCGTCTCTGCCAGTTTGTTGCCAAGCCTGCTGGGGGGTTCGGTGATTGTTGAAAGTATTTTCAGTATCGACGGTATGGGTAAATTGGCTGTTGAAGCGGTGAAAGGCCGGGACAGGGAGCTGGTTTTATCGATTACGTTGATCAGCGGCTTGTTAACGCTGTTAAGCTATCTGATTGCAGATATTTGTTATGCCATTGCAGATCCGAGAGTGAGTTATGAGTAGTGTTGATGCGCCAAACATCCGGCCTGCTGAAGCCGGTTATACCAAAAAAGTGATGCGCGATGTGTTTTCCCGTGTTGGTGCAAAACTGGGCCTGGGCTGGATTGCGATTATTGCCTTTGCTGCGGTTTTTGCCCCGTTTTTGGCGAATTCTCACCCTTTATTACTCAGTATTAATGGTGAGATCAGCAGTCCTGCACTGCGTTTTTTAACAGCAGGTGATGTGACGACACTGGGTGTTTTTGTTTGTGTTGTTGTGCTTTATTTTTTCCACTTATCC
>JALSGT010000081.1 GCA_026982555.1 Chromatiales bacterium | reverse complement strand
ATCCTTTGAGGCTGCCATCATCGGTCCGGGCGAAAATGATCACCGGTCGATGCAGCCGGTCTTTAATGCGCGACGCAAGTATGCCGATAACGCCCTGGTGCCAGTGCGGCTCAAACAGGCACAGGCCCGTGGGCAGTTCTTCGGTTTTGTTACCCTCTACTTTCAGTTCCATTTCATCCAGGATGAGCATGGCTTCTGCTTTCATTTCGCCTTCAATTTGCCGGCGCTCAAGGTTGAGGCCATCAAGGCGCTGTGCCAGTTCGGCAGCGCGGGCCAGGTCGTCGGTGAGCAGCAATTCAATACCCAGTGACATATCATCCAACCGGCCTGCGGCATTGAGTCGTGGGCCCAGCGCAAAACCCAGGTCCGAGGCGGCCAGTATGGCGGAGTTGCGTTTCGCCACCGAAACCAGTGCCGCGATACCGGCGACGCACTTTCCGGCACGGATGCGTGCCAGCCCCTGCCCCACCAGAATACGGTTGTTATGATCCAGCGGCACCACGTCCGCCACGGTACCCAGCGCCACCAGATCCAGTAATTCAGCCAGATTGGGGCCGGGGTCACTGCCAAACGCCCCCTGCTTTCGCAGCACTGCGCGCACCGCCAGCATCACATAAAAAATCACCCCGACACCGGCCAGGTTTTTGCTGGGGAATTCATCATCCTGTTGATTGGGGTTCACAATGGCGGCAGCTTCCGGCAGTTCATCGCCCTGTAAATGATGATCCGTCACCAGCACCCGAATGCCCCGCGCATTGGCAGCGGCCACGCCTTCGATACTGGAAATACCGTTGTCTACGGTCACGATTAAATCCGGTTTGCGCTCTGCCGCCACCGCGACAATTTCCGGCGTCAGCCCGTAACCGTATTCAAAACGATTCGGCACCAGATAATCCACTTGCGTCGCACCCAGCCTGTGCAGCGCACGCACCGCCAGCGCCGAGCTGGTGGCACCGTCACAGTCGAAATCGCCAACAATCAGAATGCGCTGCTGTCCGTTCACCGCTTCAGCCAATAATGCTGCCGCTGAATCAACACCTTTCAACAGATCCGGTGATAACAAATGGGCAAGCCCCCGCTCCAGCTGCTGCGCAGACTCGATACCCCGCTGGGCATAAATACGTGCCAGAACAGGATGAAGCGCTGCTCCAGCCAAAACAGCCCGGTTGTCAACGGGACGGCGATTAATGGTGATACTCATTGGTGTGCCTTCAAAGGAAGATGAAATGTGTTATGCGATATCCGCAAAACAGGATACTCAGAAAAAAGGCTTGCACATTTTACTGAACAAGCCTTTTTCAGCGACAGTGTTGCCGGAAAAACCCATTTATCGCTGGCGGTTTAGTCCCCCGCAGCCGACTGTTGCCATTGCTGAAAAGAATAATTCCGCAGGGTAGGCAGTGCCCACCCTGCGACAGTACAGGCTTTTGTTCGAGCACCTGCGAGGTGGCTTATTCCGAACGGCTTGTCACCTCCAGAAGATGATATCCAAACTGGGTTTTAACCGGGCCTTGCACGGTGTTGAGGTCAGCACTGAAAACCACCTGATCAAACTCGGGTACCATCTGACCCGGGCCAAAAGAACCAAGGTCACCTCCCTTTGCCCCTGAAGGACAACTGGAATGTTCTTTGGCGACACCGCCGAAATCGGCACCTGCCTCAATTTCATCCTTCAATTTCTGACATTGATCTTCACTGGACACCAGAATGTGTCGCGCTGTTGCTGTTGCCATAATATTCTCCACTGCACTTGCCTGATAAGGCAATTTTTATTGATTTGTGAGTGCGCAGTATACCCTAAAATCCGCCGTTGAATGGCCGGCAGAGTACGTTGAATGTTGTGGCTGACGAGACGCAACGAGAAGTAATAGCCCACGCTGTGACACAAGCAACGCATAATTCTCACCACAAACCAATAAGGTGCCCCCCATTGTGTGATGGGGGCACCTCACATTTATTGGCTACTTGTCCACAGCACGGGGCAGAATATTGTCGCCCTTGCCTGCTGTAGGATCCGCATCAGGACTATTAATCAGCACACTGATGGCACCGGTTAATGCCGCACTCATGGTGTGGTCCACAATTGCATTCGCCGTTGTTCTGCCTTCCGGTGATACGATATCAACACTCACCGCTTCAGAAACCGCAACACCATAGGTAGCCATATCATAGAGAATATTTTTGGGACTGCCGTTAAGGAAAACGCGATCCCAGATGCCGGCGATAGGATGCAAGGCCACCGGGTTGTTAATATTGGCATTCACAAAATGGAAGCGCACACGTTCACCGGGCTTGGCAGCCAGCGTCAGGGAGGCATCCGGGTCATGCACAGGGTCGTAATGGAACATGCGGCCATTGATCAGCGAGCCGGTCGAACCTTCGTTTTTCAACATGGCTTTATAGTTGTCGGCATCGGGGAAATACTGTCCCTGAATCAACACGTATTCACGATCAGGTTTCGGGAAGTCTTTGGTATAACCTTCTTTAGGGTCAACAATAATCACACCATACATGCCTCGGGCAATATGCTGCGCCATAACACTGGCACCACAATGGTACATCCAGACGCCTGGGCGTCTGGCTTCAAACTTGAAATGTTTGGTTTCACCGGGTTTGACCGGTGCAAATTCTTCCAGCACATGAACTTCTGCGGCATGAAAATCCATGGAGTGGGATTCTTTATTGGTTTTGGGATTAATCAGCTTGAAGTCAATAATGTCGCCTTCAGTCACACGCACGACTTTGCCAGGAATCGCGCCATCGAAAGTCCAGGCTTTATACAGGGTGCCTTTGTTATCGATTTGCACCGTGGTTTCTTTCGCCGTCATAGTGACATGTACCGTTTTGGCTTGCACGACTTGCGTGCCTGCCAGACCAATGGTCAATACCATGGCACTTACGGATAGTTTGTTAAACATGGTTACTCTCCCTTTTTCAGTTAGAAGCGTGGTTGAAACTAAAACCACTTTTTAAAAAAAGCAGCATCCTGGCCAAAACACTCAATCCTCCATTAATCATTTCACTCGCCTGTGCGTATTACTGGCCTTTTGCTGTCAGCCGTTAGCTGCATTGGCAGAGTTTTCTCAGGTACTTGACCAGATCATGAATCTCATCATCACTCAGGCTGTCACGCCAGGGCGGCATCAACACAGATTTATCAATGGCCAGCCCGCCTTCTTTGATCACTTTAAAAAGATCAGCATCACTGCGCCCACCCATTGCCTTGGCACTGGTATGGTCACGCGGCTGTACAGACATATCCTGCACATTAAGTCCCATGCCATCACCCGTCATACCGTGACATTGCCAGCAATAATTTTTGTAATTATCTTCGGCATCATCCGGCCATGCTGCTGAGGACAACATCAATAAAGACACAAACAAAGTCAGGAATAATTTATTTTTTCTCATCCCGGTTCTCCCTTGCCAGTGCTTGCAGATACTGCACAATTTTTTGAATATTCGGTGCAGAAACATGTTTATTGGGCATGGGCGTTTTAGGATTCCATGCTTGTGGATTAGTGATAAAACTGACCAGATAATCCGCCTGATACCGTTTGGCTGCGGTGTAAACTTCCGGCCCGGAAAGGCCACCGAAACCCGGCTCAATTTCATGACAGGCCATGCAACCGTTAAATTTATCAAACACCATTTCACCAAAGCTGGTGGAAATACTGCCACCCTTAAAAACGGTCGTACCCATCATTTCTGCTGTTGCTTTGAGTTTCATCAGTGCCTCAGTGACCTCTTCAGCGTCGCTTGGTGACAAGGCCATATGCGGCCTCAACGTTGTTGCATCAATCATGTCGCGTTTATCACCCGGCTTGATATGCTGGATGGAATGATGCCCGGCAGGACGAATGCGGCGTGGTTTCACCAGCCATTTTTCCAACCACTCAGCATTGTATTTGGAACCGGCATAAAACAAATCCGGGCCTTTTCGCTGCCACAACTCCTGCACGCTTTGCGCAGCCGGGCCACTGAGATCATGACAGCTCACACAGCGCTTTTGCAGTATGTCCATGCCACCATCCGCCAGAGCCACCCCGGAAACCGAAAGAGCAATCAACAAAACAAGATATTTCATGTTATGCCCCTAATCCCGATGCCGACGCCGCTCACGAGTCAACGGCGTACCTTTAAATCGTGGGTTTTCAATCAGGCCATAACCTTTTTTCATGGCTTCGCTAAAGAAAAAATCCGGGTCATAATCAATATCTTTCCACACATACCAGTCATCCATGGGTGTACCCGCATATTCCATGACAGTAATGGGACCGCCCGGATGTTTTCCTCGCGCGGTGACATGTTTATCGACATGGTCGTGAAAGATAAAACGACCCTCCTTCTGATTGGCTTCGATGATGACGTCATAACGTTCACCCGGACCGATAAGTACGGTGTCAACGTGATAAGGGTTGGGTATCGGCAAACCATCTTTGTGCGTGATAAGCATGTCGTGACCGTGTGAATGCAAAGTATGTATCGCCCCACCCGCACCATAAAAACGCACTCGCACAACATCACCGGTTTTAAAGCGTATTGGCTGGGTTAACGGGAAAGATCTGGCATTGACTGAAAAATAATCCTCAACATCATAAGGCGTGGCACCCTGGCCGAACTTGTCAGCATTTTCACTCTCCCAGGTGGAAAGCATCATGATCACTTCTTTGGTCACCCGTTTTTCAATGGGCAGCGGCTCTTTCGGCGCAACAATCAGCGGCCCCCACATCCCCCGGATACCCACATGTTCATTCACATTGACGTGACAGTGATACCAAAGACTGCCAATGCGGTCGGCCTTGAATTTATAGGTGTAGGTATCACCGGGTTTAATGGGTTCCTGGGTAACACCCGGTACACCATCACTGCGCCAGCTGCCGGTTTGCAGCACGCCGTGCCAATGAACCGTATGTGTCAGAGAGGTGTTATTGGTTACATGGATAACCACATCATCACCCTCCTGCACATGAATCAACGGGCCAGGTACCTGGCCGTTAAAAGCGAAAACCTTGTATTTCAGATCAGGCGCAACATCAATCACCCGCTCCTCAATGGTCATGGACATTTCACGTTTAGCCGCCAGCGTAGAACTGCTAAACCCCAGTGCAACACTCACCAGAAGCAGGCAAACGGCCTGTCGAATTTTTCGCGGCGTATTACTTCCCCGACAATCTGTCATGAATACTCCCTCCAGCAATCAAATACCGCGTATAGCAGTCAACTTTTCATTAACATGTAGATTGGATACATATTTATGCAAGCAACAACCTTTTGTCAAGTGAGGTTTTTGTTTATATTTTAGACTTGTTATAAGTTATTGATATAAATAATAAATATCATATAAAGACGCTTCATGAGGGTAAATACATCCGCATTGGTACACGAACAAGGTTATTTGCATCCCTCGCTTCCCTGTTCACACAAATTCCCCGCCGGTGAGTACAGCCGGTATAATCCGCTCCACATGCGAAGCCGCTGGCAAAGCACTCCACTACCGAATGAGCAAAAAACAATGAGCCTCTCGAAAAAACAACGCGAATTTATGCCACTTAATATTGCTGTTCTCACCGTATCCGACACCCGCACAGAAGCCGAAGACACCTCCGGCAAAGTACTGGTCAATCGACTGGAAAATGCGGGTCATCAGCTGGCCGAAAAAGCCATTACGCCCGACGATATTTATCAAATTCGCGCCGTTGTTTCCCGCTGGATCGCTGACCCCGACATACACGTAGTGATCAGCACGGGGGGTACCGGCGTTACCGGCCGTGACGGCACCCCGGAAGCCTTTCAACCCCTGCTGGACAAAGAAATTGAAGGCTTTGGTGAAATGTTCCGGATGATTTCCTTTGATGAAATCAAAACATCCGCATTGCAATCCCGCGCCCTGGCAGGTGTCAGCAATGGCACGTATTTGTTTTGCCTTCCCGGCTCCTCCGGTGCCTGTAAAACCGGCTGGGACAACATCATCAAAGATCAACTGGACCACCGCACGGCACCCTGCAATCTGGCCATGTTGATTCCACGACTGAAAGAACGCTAAGGCATGGGATCTGTTTCAATCGAAGTGGTTTTTTATGTTCTGGAGGCCATTGCCGCACTGGGTCTGATTGCTGTTATTTTCTTTTTTTGGAAGCAGTCCCGTAAAAACAAACATCAGCGCCATGCCCACAAAGTGGTGGACTCTCTGGGGCTGAAATATTTGCGCAATGTGGTGTTGCCGGACGGTATCGACGGACTGGTCTTCATTGACTATTTACTGTTAGTTCCTGGCGGGTTTGTGGTATTGGACACACAACACAGTGAAGGGCATTTATTCGGTGGCGAAACCATCGATCAGTGGTCACAGGTCATCAACAATAAAACCTACAAATTCAACAACCCATTGTACGACAATCAACGTGCCTGTCAGGCGGTACAGTGGAATTTACAACACACAACCAAAGCGGAAAATTCACCCGCTGATACACACTGGCAGGTACACGGATGGGTGGCATTCTCCAGTGCAGGCAATTTCCCCAAAGGCATTCCGGCACAGGTCAGCATGATTGATGAACTGAAAAATAATTTTTCGCCATTAATCCATAACAGCAGCAGTATTGATGCGCATTTACAAAAAGCCTGGCAAACTTTGCAGCAGCTTTCCATCACGACCCGGAAAGAAAACACCGCGTAAAATGCGGGCGTCAATGGAGCGTTGTAAAAACCCGGTGGCACGTTTGTCTATCGTTTTCACTATCGGAACGGGATATATCAATCATTGGATAAATTGTGATCAAAACCCATTTCCAAAAAAACATAAAGAATGCCTGAAAGAGTTTTTTCAATAATAAAATCAAAGAGTTATATTCTTTCATCTCACAAAGAAAGGATATTTCCAGTAGCAGCAATCACTTACAGCCGCACAACAAAACAGCACCAAAACTGATGTCGTGCTTGACAGTGTTGCCAGTGATGCCCATATTCCGGTGAGCGGTGCCCGTCAGGTTTTTATCACCGCTGCCACTATTAATAAACACAAGCCGTATAAGCCGTTTGTAAAAACAATATTTATCAAACAGGTCTGTCATGATAAAAAAAGTGCTCATCGCCAATCGCGGTGAAATTGCGGTACGTATTGCCCGCGCCTGCACAGAGCTGGGCATCCAGTCTGTCGCCATTTATACCGATGCTGATCGTTATTCCCTGCACGTAAAAAAGGCAGATGAAGCTTATAACCTCGGCCCGGACTCTGTTTCCGGTTACCTGAATGTACACCGCATCGTCAACCTGGCCACCGCCACAGGTTGTGATGCCTTGCACCCCGGCTATGGCTTTCTTTCAGAAAACCCGCTACTCGCCGAAGCCTGCGAAAAACGCGGCATCCGTTTCATCGGCCCCAGCGCCGCCATCATCCGCCAGCTGGGCGACAAACTGCAAGCCCGCGCGGCAATGATCAAAGCGGGTATACCCGTTACCCCTGGCAGTGAAGATAACGTGGAGTCGGTACAAGAAGCGCTGGCCGTTGCGGAAAAAATCGGCTACCCGGTGATGCTGAAAGCCACCAACGGGGGAGGTGGCCGTGGTATCCGTCGCTGCGCAGATGCCGATGAACTTAATCGCAGTTATGACCGGGTAGTGTCTGAAGTCAGCAAAACCTTTGGCAATGCCGAAGTGTTTCTGGAAAAGTGTATCGACAACCCGCGCCACATCGAAGTACAAGTATTGGGCGACCAGCATGGCAAAGTAATCCACCTGTTTGAACGGGACTGTTCCATTCAGCGCCGCCATCAAAAACTGATCGAAATTGCCCCTTCACCACAGCTCAGCGAAGAGCAGCGCAAATACATCGGCAAGCTGGCGGTGACGGCGGCCAAATCTGTGGGCTACACCAATGCGGGTACTGTGGAATTCCTGTTAGCTCAGGACAACGCATTTTATTTCATGGAGGTCAACACCCGCCTGCAAGTGGAACACACCATTACCGAACAAATCACCGGCATCGACATCGTACAGGAACAGATTCGTATCGCCGCAGGCCTGAAGTTGCGTTACAACCAGCGCGATGTAAAACGCCGCGGTTATGCCATGGAATTTCGCATTAATGCCGAAGACCCCAAAAATGACTTTCTGCCCAGTTTTGGTCGCGTGACCCGGTATTATGCCCCCGGCGGTCCCGGTGTGCGCACCGATGCGGCCATTTACACGGGTTACGATATTCCACCCTATTATGACTCCATGTGCGCCAAACTCATCGTCTGGGCACTGGACTGGGATTCGGTAATTGACCGCGCCAACCGTGCGTTAAAAGACATCGGTGTATATGGTGTCAAAACCACTATTCCCTATCAGCTGGAAATTCTAAAATCACCGCATTTTCAGTCGGGAAAATTCGATACATCGTTTGTCGAATCCCACCCGGAGTTAATCAATTATTCTGTGCACCGTTCAACGCGCCGACTGGCGGCGGCTTTGGGAGCGGCAATGGCAGCGCACATGGGCTTGTAACAATGGCACGATAACAACAGCACCGTCATAATTATGCGGCCATACACTCACCACTGACTCACAGGGAAACCTATGTCAAAAGTCTACATTACCGATACCATCCTGCGCGATGCGCACCAGTCATTACTGGCCACACGCATGCGTACTGAAGACATGCTGCCAGTGTGTGACAAACTGGATGCCATCGGCTTCTGGTCGCTGGAGATGTGGGGCGGAGCCACCTTTGATGCCTGCATTCGTTTTCTGAAAGAAGACCCCTGGGAGCGCCTGCGTCAATTGCGCGAAGCCTTGCCCAACACACGATTACAAATGTTATTACGCGGGCAAAATCTGCTGGGCTACCGCCACTACTCCGATGATGTGGTACGCGCCTTTGTGGAATGCGCTGCAAAAAATGGCATTGATGTGTTTCGCATTTTTGATGCACTTAACGACGTGCGCAACTTGCAGGTTTCCATTGAAGCCGTCAAAAAAGCCAATAAACATGCCCAGGGCGCAATCAGCTATACCATCAGCCCGGTTCACTCCACGGCACAATATGTCGAAATGGCTATCACTCTGCAAAAAATGGGCTGCGACAGCATCGCCATTAAAGACATGGCAGGTTTACTGACACCCGCAGCCACCGCGGAACTGGTGAAAGCATTGGTGGACGCACTGGACGTCCCTGTACACCTGCATTCACATGCGACAGCCGGACTGGCCAGCATGTGTCAACTGAAAGCTATCGAAAATGGCTGTCGTCACATCGACACGGCCATTTCTGCACTTTCCGGTGGTACCAGCCACCCGCCCACAGAGAGCATGGTCGCAGCACTGCGTGATACCGAATACGACAGTAAACTCGATTTAACCGCATTACAGGACATCGGTTTTTATTTTCACGAGATACGAAAAAAATATCACCAGTTTGAAAGCGAATTCACCGGGCTCGACACTCGCGTACAAAATAATCAGGTACCTGGCGGCATGATTTCCAACCTCTCCAACCAGCTCAAAGAACAGGGTGCGCTGGAACACATGAATGCCGTGCTGGAAGAAATTCCCCGCGTACGCGCCGATCTGGGTTTCCCGCCACTGGTCACGCCCACGTCACAAATCGTCGGTACTCAGGCATTGCTCAACGTACTTTCTGAATCCCGCTACCAAACCATTACCAACGAGGTCAAACTCTATCTGCAAGGCAAATACGGTAAACCACCTGCGGAAGTCAATACCAATGTACGCCGGCAGGCTATTGGCAATGAAAGCGTTATCACCTGTCGTCCCGCAGATTTACTGACACCGGAAATGGCCCGCTTGCGCACGGATATTGGTGACATCGCCGAATCGGATGAAGACGTATTGACCTACGCCATGTTCCCCGACATTGGCCGGGAGTTTTTGGAACAGCGCCGCGATGGCACGCTGGAACCGGAAGCGCTCGAACCACCACCGGGGGGTTCACAAGACTACTGTGTCGCCGCCACAGAATTCAATATCAGTCTACATGGCGAAACCTATCACATTAAAGTCACGGGTACCGGACACAAAATGCAGGAAGAGCGTGCCTTTTATATCAACGTGGATGGTACACCGGAAGAAGTTATTGTCGAATCCCTTGATGCCGTATTCACCAATGGCGGCACTGACGTACCACAAACCAGTGGCAGCAAAGGCAGCAGCCGCCTGAAGGCCACCGCACCCGGCCATGTCACCACATCAATGCCAGGCATTATTGTTGAAGTTCTGGTTACCGAAGGTGATCAGGTTTCTGCGGGCGATCCCATTCTGGTGACCGAAGCCATGAAAATGGAAACCGAAGTTCAGGCACCTATTGCAGGCACAATCAAAGCCGTTCATGTACAAAAAGGTGACAGCATTAACCCGGACGAAGCATTGGTGGAAATTGAATAAGGATCGCTCGAACAATAACTGCACAACCCTCAGCCAAAAATTAATTGAAAGACATTTAATGGGTCATAAGCAACAATAGGCAGTAACATTTTTACACATGGTTATTTAAGCGGAAATCCACCGCAACAAACCATATCACTGCTGAAAGTAATTAGGTGAGTATTTAACACAAAGATCGCGAAGGCGCAAAGGCGCAAAGGCGCAAAGAAAAACATAAAGCTGCCTGATTATGTCTGCGTCTCAGCCATTGCCGGACAGTATTATTTATGTTGTGGGCGTCATCGATGAAAGAAGTCACCCTGAAACTTGAAACCACCAGACACTGACCTTCGTCAATGTGGCGCGAACACGCCACCAGTTTGCAGGCACAAGGTGGAACCGCTGCGCTTGTTCCACCCTACGACTGTGGTGATACAAGGTAGGGTGGAACAAGCGCAGCGGTTCCACCATTAAGTCATTCGGGCAAAGTGTGCGACTGAATGATTTTCCACAGGCGACATCGGAGTCGAAGTCGAAGTCTGGAAATCACTCAGGGGGCAATAACAACCTCAAATCTGATACGGGTCGCATACTGTATCTCATGATTTAACGTTGTCGCTTAGACGCGCTTAACCCGGCGTTTTTTCCTGCCCTTCTTTTTGCTCTTTTTTGCCACCTTACGGTCGTAAGTTTTTTGCCATTTTGACAAAAAGGCAGCAACGGCTTTTTCTTTTGCCTCTTCCAGTTTGCGCTCAATTTCTGCCCGTTTTACCGCTTCCTTTAAGGCCTTTTCTGCATCACGCGCCTTGGCCTTACTTGCCATTAATGCAGCTCTTGCCTTTTTCGCTGTATTTTTAGCCGTAACAGCAGCGCGCCTGGCAGCCGCTGTTTTTTTGCGTGAAGCTGCACGCACCGCCTTTTCGATGTTACCGGTGGCGACTTCCAGTGCCTCTTCAGCAGCAACAACCTTTGCACCCAGTTTTTCTGCTTTGTCCAAAGCAGCATTAACCACTTTTAAGGTTCTTTCATGGGCTTTGCTCAGTGGCTTTGAAGCAGCGATCCGTTTCGGACTGCGTTTTACCGTACGACGTTTCGCTTTGACCTTTGTTTTTTTCTTTTTGACCATGGTTTTCTCCTCAGAGGAAGTCAATTAACCATCAAATAGAGTGACAAACAGTTGCTGTGCAAAAAAGATACACATGACCAAGTGTATCTTTCTTTTATTGAATAACAAGTAAAATATGGTTTGAACCCGGATTGAAGGCAGAAGTGCTTATCGATGCATGATCATTTGTGAATACTTATCAAGCTTATCCAGCAGTGCTAATTGTACAGTATTCAATTTACCCTTGGCCCGTAATTCTGTAATACATGCAGTGTATTCATCAAAACCAATACCGGCGCCAGGATTTGTACTCGTCAACCGCGCCGTACGAAATTCTTCCCAACGGTTCTTTTCAACATCACTCAGTGTCTCCGGATAATTCCTGGCACGATAGCGAAACAACATTTCCGCGAGACGTGCATCGTTGAAAGGAAGATCCAGATCCCCCAGGTTTTCAGGTGGTGTAGTGCGAATTTTTTCCATATACATCCGATCATCATTGGAAAAAAAACCGCCACTATAAAGCATAAAATCAGGATCAGTGATGGTTTCAAATACCGGACTGCGATAAATTTCCTGTAATTTTTTAATAAATGCGGGTTGCGCCAACAATTGATCAAGATGGTCTTGCGCCCGTTGCGGGTCAAGCTGCCAACGTGTCGCAGCATCCACCGTGAGTGTCTTTGCAGGAACCACCACCGGGCTTCTGTTGATATGAATGATTTTAACCGGCAATCGGACATCACCGTCAGAAAGCTCATCCTGGCGAGCAAACAGGCGCTCTTTCAATTCACTTTCATTCAGCGAAAAAAACCGGGCCGGATCAATGCGCAAGTCATAAACGATAATGTCATTTTTATTCGTCGGATGCTGTGCCAGCGGTGCCACGAGACTAATGCAACCCTGTTCAGCCGGATACAAGGATGAAACATGCAGCACGGGTGTGGGCCTGAACACATTCAGCTGTTGTGCTACCGCCTGTTTGGTGCGATGTGTAAAAACATAATGATACAGCCTGGGTTGTTTTTCACGAATCAGGCGCGCCATGGCAATTGTTGCCAGCACGTCCGATACAGCATCATGTGCGGCATCATGTTTAATACCATTGGCGGCCGTCAGTTGTTCCAGTCGAAAACTGGTTTTTCCATTTTCATGTGTTGGCCAGACAATGCCTTCCGGCCGCAAAGCATGGGTTAATCGCGCCATATCGATAATATCCCAGCGTGAATTTCCATTTTGCCATTCCCGTGCGTAGGCATCATAAAAATTACGGTACAGGGTAAAGCGTGTGACTTCATCATCAAAACGCAGATTGTTGTAACCCACCACACAGGTATTGGGCCGGGAAAACTCATCATGAATCTGCCGGATAAATTCTGCTTCAGGCAAACCCTCTGCCAGCGCCTGCTGTGGGGTGATACCGGTCACCAGACAGGCCTTTGGATGAGGCAGGAAATCATTCGCAGGTTTGCAAAAAATATTTAAAGGCTCACCGATGACATTCAGCTCAAGGTCGGTGCGGATACCGGCAAACTGCACAGGACGATCACGGCGCGGGTCAACACCAAAGGTTTCATAGTCGTGCCAGTAGAAACTGGGAGCATTATCCGTCGGGTGACGGTTTGAACGGGTTATTGCCATCGGATCCTTTTTCACGCCGGTTTATATGTTGTGAAAAAGAATATATCGGAAATTGTTTTTGCGGGAAACACAAAAACGGAAGAGACGGAAACAGCAACGTATCCTCAGACATCACCTTTAACAACCGCTGTCACCAACAATGCGGTAACATTATCGGCACCACCATTGTCCAGTGATTTCTGAATCATCAAATCCACTTTCTGGCTCTCATTCAGGTCCAGCTGAAGAATTTCAATCATCTCCCCGGTTGATACCTCACCGGATAATCCGTCACTGCATAACAATAATTGCTGGCCATGCTGCAAGCGACCCTGCACACGCCCCACTTCCATTTTATACAGGTCAGACATACCAAGCGCCTGGGTAATGTAATTACGCTGCGGGTGTACCAGAGCTTCTTCGGGTGTAATGCGACCTTCATCCACCATGTGCTGCACCAGTGAGTGATCCTTGGTGATTTGCGTGAGTTGCGTACCATCCCATACATAGGCACGACTGTCCCCTACCCAAACCACATCAAAATGACCATCATCCAGCTTTAACGCCACAGCGGTGGAACCCATGCCGGGTTTACCTTCCCCATTATCCACGGCCTTGCGCACCGCATAATGCGCCTGCACCAGTGCTTCGGCCATGGGTTTACCGTTACGAATTTCACGGCTGACACAATCCACCACAATACGACTGGCAATCTCACCACCTTCGTGACCGCCCATACCATCGGCCAGTACACAAAAGTTGGCATCAGCATCCACTTCATAACAATCTTCATTATGCGTGCGCACGTTACCCACATGGGTAACATGTCCACAGGTACTAAATGCCATAAATTAATTTCTCGTTGTTGCGCGATAACCAAAAAAATGCTTATTGGTTAAACAATTGATAACCCTGACTGTCGATAAACACATCGACCAAAACCGGATCAATTTTACCCGTGCTGGCTTCATGATGCAGGATATCCAGCGCCTGATCCACCGCCAAACTGCATTTATAGGGCCGGTCACCTGCGGTAAGTGCATCAAAAATATCGGCCACCGCCATAATGCGCGATTGAACGGGAATCTCATCCCCCGCCAGACCCTGCGGATAACCCGAGCCATCCAGCTTTTCGTGATGGGCATGGGCAATATCCGCAACAGCAGATAATGACGCTGTCCACGGTATATGATTCAAAAACGCAAACGTGTGACTCACATGCGACTGAATTTCCAAACGCTCCTCCGGTGTTAAACTGCCGCGAGCCAGGGTCAGTGCATCCAGCTCCGGTACAGTCAGCAATTGTACATGCTCACCATCGTTACCGGGAAAAATAAAATCAGCCACAGCGCGTAAATCATCTGTCACTTCACCATCCAGCACTGAGGGTTCATTCGCATGCTGAATCATTGTCATAAACCGCTGTAATTGAGCCCTTTCACGGGACAGACGTTTATTCATGGCCGCACGACGTAATTTGAATGCTGCTGGCGATAATTCGCCATGCTGGTCGATCAGTTCGCGATAGGCCTGTCGCTCCAGACTGGCGCATGCATAGCGAAATCGCTCTTCCAGTACATCCATTTCGGAATGATACAGTTTTCGTGCTTTAATCAGCACATGTTCACGCACGCCCACCTTGCCAAAATCATGCAGTAACGCGGCATAACGCAGCTCCCGCATCTGGTCCCGGCTAAAATTAATATCCCGTAAAATATTCTGCCCGGACTGATCCACCACAGTGGCCAGATGCCGGGAATATTCAGCAACGCGAAATGAATGACCGGCGGTCGTCGGGTCGCGTGCCTCAATGGCATGTACCGATGCGGTAACAAAGCTTTCAAATAAATGGCCAATATCTTCGTAGAGCAGAAAATTTTTCAACGCAATGGCCATCTGCGCACCAATGCCCGTGAGAATCTGTAAATCCTCTTCACAAAAAGAATGTGTTTCTCTGTGAGTATCAATCTGAATCAGGCCCATGACCTCGTTGTCCACCAGTAACGGTACGCACATCATGCTGCGAATACCCAAACGCCGGATAGACGGGTGATCATCAAACCGGTGGTCATCCGCCGCGTCGTTCGACAGAATACTGCGCTGCTGGCTCACCACTTCATCGACAATGGCTTCCGACAGCGACAGCACCTCTCCTTCCCTGGACGGTTCACGGGTAGAAGCCGCAGCAGGTTTGAATTCCTGGGACTCTTTATCACGCAGTACCACAAAGGCACGCTCAGCGGTGGGGAAAATAACAAAAATAAAATCCATGATTTTGGCAAACAGCGATTCCCGGTCATGTTCCCCGCCCAGGCCGATGCTGACCTGTGCCATGGCCCGCAAACGGCGCAGGTCATCACTCTTTGACGCCTTTTCATCATCCGTTATTGCCTCCCGCAGGGCATCCACCACTGCCGGGGCATCCAGCACCACACTGATTTCCGGCTCCGGCAAATCAACCGGACAAAACAACATGGAAATATCAGCCTGTGATGCACTCGCATCCGGGTTGGCCGTGAGCGACAAATCAAATATTTCTTCATTCAAACCAATTTCGGATGCCCAGGGTGCAGCATCATTATTGCTGTCGCCGGATGTTTCCACCGCGTTCAGCGTCGGGCGAAAACGCATATGCACCCCTCCCACCTGCACATTACTGCCCTCACGCAAAACACAGGGTGCGCCCGGCTGTAAACGAAAAGTGTTGAGAAAGGTCCCGTTAGTGGAATGACAATCTTCCAGGTAATACCGGCCACGCTGGGTGTAAATACGTGCATGTCTGCGGCTTACCCGGGTATCGGCCAAATCAATACCCCCCTCCTGCATCGGCACATCCTCGTCATCACGCCCGATAATGGTCTCTTCCCCTAACGGAAAACGGGTGCCCACTAAAGACCCGTTAAGGATTTCCAGATAGGCTGCTGCCGGTTGTTGGGATTGATCGTCGCTCATATTGACTCGTATGTGGATGATATATGTCAGAAGGTAACCAGCCTGTCCCATAGACGCAATAGCGGCCATATGTTTCGTGTATTCCGGTCGTTATATTGCTCAGAGATGAAAAACAGAAACAAACCGGTGTTTTTACACAAACGCGCCGGAATAACTGGCGTATAATAGGTCGGCAGGTTTACGTATGTAAAATGTAGACCTGTGTTAACACAAAGGACAGGCTGTGGATAACAATACTCTTAATAATACTCTGAAAGTACCCAAAAAACGTCGTCCCGTCACTCTCTGGGTACACCCGGAAGGTCGCGTTGTCGGTTCCATTTATCTGCGCACACAAAGTCCGCACCATGCGGGCAGCGAACAGCCACTGGAAGTATTGAACGCCTGCGAGAGTTTTCTGGTATTTAATCGGGATGAACCTGCTGAACTGCGATTCTATAACATAAAATCAGTGATTCGTATTGAATACGAAACCACCGAAGAGGATGAAGCCGCCAGCAACGACAACACGAATGCCCCCATGCACTGTCACTTGCAGTTAATGGATGGCGCCTACATCGACGGCAGCATTCATGAATCCCTGCCATCCAGTCATGCCCGCCTGCTGGATTACCTCAATCGCAATGATGAAGCTTTCATCAAAATACACATGGAAGACGGACTGATTTATCTCATTAACAAATCGTACATCAATCACGTTCGCGTTAATGACATCGGTACCACTCATACTGAAACTGAAACCCGGGAAGCGGGCTGATGCTCCGCTCGGATTATATGAACAGGCGCAGCGTTGCAGAGTGTGACACGCACGCCCGAAAGGATAGCCTGTCAGTATCCAGAACGGT
>JALSGT010000080.1 GCA_026982555.1 Chromatiales bacterium | reverse complement strand
CCAGTGACTCACTCATTATTTTTTTGTCTCATCAAGATGCTCAGAAGCAGCTAATCGCTTTTCCAGTTTTTTTAACCGGCGCGCCATATCGTCCAGCTGTTTTAAACGAATAAAATTCCGGTGCCATACCGCATTTTCTTCCAGCGGCGTACCGGAAGAATAAACCCCCGGTTTTCGTATCGCTCGTGAAACATGCGACATACCCGTGATGGTAACATTATCTGCGATCTCAAGGTGGCCGACAATGCCCACACAGCCACCAATTGCACAATGTTCGCCGATGATCGCGCTACCGGCCACGGCAGTGCAGGCAGCAATCGCCGTATGTGCGCCAATGCGCACGTTATGGCCAATTTGAATCAGATTATCAAGCTTGACGCCATTCCCGACAACAGTATCACCAATCGCGCCACGGTCAATGGTACTATTAGCGCCGACTTCAACATCATCACCAAGAACAACCCTGCCAACCTGTGGCACTTTCAGCCACTCGCCCTTGTCATTGGCCAGGCCGAAACCATCTGCACCAATCACTACGCCAGGATGCAACAGGCAACGACGGCCAATTTGCGTTCCGTGGCACAAAGTCACATTGGCAACCAGACGAGTGTTTTCACCAAGACTGGTATTTTTACCAATAACGCATCCGGGGCCAATGTGGCAGCCTGCGGCAATAACGACACCGGATTCAATAATGCAATTAGCATCAACCTGCGCCCGCTCATGCACCGTACTGGCGGGGTCTACTGTGGCCGCTGGGTGGATACCGGGTAAAAAATCACCATCAGCATATAACCAGGTCGCCACATGCGCATAAGCAACATGCGGATTTTCCACCACAACGGCAATAGTGGGAACCATATCCGCATTCTCTGCGGTAACGATAACGGCACCCGCTTTTGTGCTGCTCAGGTCTTTTTTAAAGCGCGAATCAACCAGAAAAGTGATGTCACCCTCACTCGCCTCAGTCAATGACGCTACTCGCCTGATTTCATCATCCGCATTCCTGGAAAGCTGTGCCGATAGACCCTGGGCATTGAGTCGCTCAACAATGACTTTCAACGTAAGCGCGGGCATCAGGGCAACTATTTAGTGTTTAATTAGCGTTTAAATCAACTATTTTTTTGTGCTTGCAGCAAATTCTTTTTTCAACTGCTCAACCACTTTACCGGTAATATCAATACGGTCATCGGCATAAACCACGCCATCACTAATAACAAGATCGTACTTTTCCGCTTTTGCAATATCATTAATCACTTCAAACACCCGGCGACGCAAGGTATCGAAAGCTTCATTGCGACGGATATTTAAATCTTCCCGAAATTCCTCCTGGCCACGTTTGAGGTCACGTTGCTGGGAAAGAATATTCCGTTCCAGTTTCCGTCGCTCGGTCTCACTCATGATGGCACCATCGCGGGTGAGTTTTTCTTCAAGCTTGCGTACTTTTTTTTGTGCCTCCACCAGCTCTTTGTCGCGAGGTGAAAATTCCTTTTCAAGACGTACGCGTGCCGCATCAGCTTGAGGAGCCTCCTCCAATACGCGCGCCGCATTGACAAATCCGATTTTCATCTCGGCGGCAACAGCGACCGCTCCGCCAATGCTTAACCACATCACGAGGCAAACACACAGCAATACCCGGGAATAGTTAAAAGCGCGCTTACTGATTGTTTTTTTAGACATAATCTCCACTCATAGACAATTAATAACGAGCAACCCTGCTCCTGACATCCCCCTATGATGCCATGAAATACCGCCGGACCCAATGCCTGAATAATTTTGTGATTTTACGCTGTTTCCGCACCAAGCCAGAGGGTTTATACCACCTCCGCTAATCCCCACCACCGTCAGGCTAAGCTCTACCCGGAAAGAAGGGGAAAGAGGGAGAAACTGGGGTATTACCGGTTTTTTATTCTACTTTCTTCAATACAGAGTAAAACGGCAAGGTAGCGAACCCTAAAACGGCGTACCAATGGAGAACTGGAATGTCTCCGTATCATCCTTCGGTTTGGCATTAATGGCCCAGCCCCAGTTAAACGTCAGTGCGCCAACGGGCGTCAGCCAGATAGCAGAAAAACCGTATGAAGACCGTAACCCCTCTTTCTGAATCTCTGATTCAGACTCAAAAACATTACCCGCATCAAAAAAAGTACTCAAACGGAAACTTCGCTCCGTTTCCGCAAAGGGTGATGGAAAAAACAATTCCAGATGCGTCACAATTTTAATGGGCCCGCCCAGTGGCCTGTTCGAGCCTCCCGCACCATCATCCCTCGGCCCCAGGGTGTTTCCCCGGTATCCACGCACTGAACGACCACCACCTGCATAATAATTTTTATAAAACGGTAATGCAGTGGTGTTGCCATAACCTGCGCCATAACCCAGGTCTGCTCCCAAAAACAGGCTGGTGCCTTTGGCCAGCGGGATATAATACTTCTGCCGGACATTCAATTTGTAATATTCAAGATCACCACCCGGCAACGCAATATCGGCGGACAGCAAACTGTAATAACCACTGTCCGGGAAAATGGCTTGGTTGCGGCTGTCGTGAGACCAGCTCAGCGTGGTAGTAAATGAATTATAATTGTCACCATTCTCAGCCACCCAGTCGCTGTACGACTGCGGTGCCGTGGTTTCATTAATATCCAGGCGCGTATTCTCAAAACCCAGACTCGCGGATGCGCGATTATATTCACTGATCGGAAATCCATAATTCACACTTGCGCCGTAGGTATCCGTTGAAAAATTCACCAGATTCGCATTCCGGGCATTGGTTGATCGTGAGTACGCACTAAATCCGCGACTGATACCATCAACAGTGTAATACGGATTGGTGTAGTTCACCCGGTATACCGTATTTACCCTGCTGTTGTTAATTTCGGTGCTGACACGTTTCCCGGTGCCTAAAAAATTATTCAGCGTCACACTCAGATTAAACAACAAACCCTGCGTGTCACCATAACCCAGACCCGCTGTGAAATTTCCGGTAGAACCTTCGGTAACATCAAAATTAAGATCGACCTGATCCCGAGTACCCGGCACCGCAGGTGTTTCCACATTCACCGAATCAAAAAAGCCCAGTTTCTGCAAACGAATCTTCGAACGCTCCACCAAAGGCGATGACAACCAGCCACCTTCCATCTGACGAACTTCGCGTCGCACCACACCATCGCGTGTTTTTGTATTGCCGGTAATATTAATCCGTCGCACATACACCCGATACCCCGGATCGATAAAGAAGTTTAATGCAACAGTACGATCTTTTTCATTAATATCCGGTATCGAATTCACATTGGCAAAAGCATAACCATCAATCCCTAAACGTTGGCTGAGCCGGTTGCCGGACTCTGCAATGGCACGTCGGGAAAAAATATCGCCAGCCTGCACAGTGAGCAGGTTGCGCAGTTCTTCTTCCGGCACAACCATGTCACCGCTTACGGTCACTTCGCTGACGGTATATTGTTCGCCCTCAGTGATATTTATGCTGATGTAAACATCACGTTTATCCGGCGTAATGGAAACCTGAGCGGAATCAATGGAAAAATGCAGATAACCGCGATCAAGATAATAAGAGCGCAGTTTTTCCAGATCCCCCTGCATTTCCTGTTTGGAATATTTTCCGCTACCGGAAATACCAGACCACATGGTCGGTGTAGACAGTTCAAATTTATCCAGCAGCTTCATTTCATCAAATTTGTGAGAGCCGATAATATTGATCTGCTTTATTTTTGCGGCGTCACCTTCATCAATATCAATGGTGATCTCAACACGATTTCGCTCCAGGTTTTCCAGCTTGGTTTCAATTTTCACGCCATATTTACCCAGGCTGAAATATTGTTGATGCAGCTCCTGTTCGATTTGATCCAATAGTGAGCGATTAAAAATACGCCCCTCTGTCAGACCAATGGTTTTCAGCGCGGTATTCAGGTCTTCTGTATCGAGATCTTCGTTACCAAAAACCTCGATTTTGGCAATTGAGGGACGTTCTTCAACGTGAATAATCAGCACATCATCTTCACGCGCCAACTGAATATCTTCAAAAAACCCGGTTTTGTACAAAGCCTGAATAACGGCACTTGCCCCGGCATCATCCAGCGACTCTCCCACCTTGATGGGCAGATAATTGAACGTAGTGCCCAGAGAGATGCGTTGTAAACCCACAACCTGAATATCCTGAACCACAAACCGCTCAAACGCCCACACCGATCCACTCAGCATGGCGAACAGCATGGCGCTCACTAAACACTGCCATTTTTTATGTAAAACAATGCCCGACTTAATGCTCAATTTTCTACCTCAGAACAAATCAATCCGTAAACAAGCGCATAACATCGTTGTACAGCGCCAGACTCATCAGCATGAATAAAAAGGCAATGCCGACATGTTGCAGCTTGAGTTGCACCGCATCAGACAGAGGTTTTCCTTTCACCATTTCCACCAGGTAATACATCAGATGACCACCATCCAGCAGTGGTATGGGCAGTAAATTAAGTACGCCCAGACTGATGCTGACCACTGCAAGAAAATACAAAAAAGCCGTCACACCGGCACTTGCGGTATAACCGGCATAAGTGGCAATGGTAATCGGGCCGCTGAGATTTTTAACGGACACTTCACCCACAATCATTTTTCCGATCATGCGCAGTGTCAATGCAGATAACTGCCAGGTCTTTGCCACGGCAACGCCCACACCTTCAAACAGGGAATATTCTTCACGCGCCATCAGCTCGGGTGGTAGCGGCCCCGGTGGTGCCGGTGCTGCACCAATGCGGCCAATGGTCTCTGTATCTGTTTGGTGGCTGGCCGTTTTTACCTTAAGCGACTGAACCACACCATTGCGCTCAAATTCAACATCCAGTGCCTGATCAGGATGCGCACGCACCACATCCACCAGCGCCATCCAGTCGCTTATTGACTCACCATTGACACGCAAAATATGGTCACCCGTTTTAAGGCCTGACAAAATCGCCGGCCCATCAGGTGATAGCTCACCCAGCGTCGCTGGCAATAGCGGACGCACAGGCAAAACCCCCAAATGCCCTAACAGGTTTTTTTGTTTGACTTCACTTGGCACGCCGAGCAATGACAGCTGCAACTGCTGTGTGTTGCCATCAGCATCTTCTACACGCACGGCAATTTCATCGTCACCCAGCGCCGCATCCAGCATATTAATACGCACCACGGCCCAGGTGGGTGTTTGTGTGCCATTCACTTCAGTAATGCGATCCCCCACATGAAAACCTGCCACCGCCGCAGGACTGTCCGGTTTTACTTCGCCAACAATGGGCGCAACCCCTGGCACGCCAATCAGATACATCAGCCAAAAAGCCAATATTGCAAAAATAAAATTGAAAATCGGCCCCGCCGCCACAATGGCAAAACGACGCCACACAGACTGTCGGTTAAAAGCGCGATGCGCCTCTTCTTCGGGCACCTCAGTTTCACGCTCGTCGAGCATTTTTACAAACCCCCCCAGGGGGAAGGCGGCAATAACAAACTCTGTTTGGTCAGGCCCGTAACGCCGCAACCATAACGGTTTGCCAAAGCCAATTGAAAAACGCAGCACCTTCACACCCAGCTTGCGCGCCGTCCAGAAATGGCCAAATTCATGGAAGGCAATCAATATGCCCAGTGTCACAATCAGCGCCAGCGCTGAAGTTATAAATGTACTCATTTCAGATCACCCGATGCCGATAACGACACCCATGCCATCGCCGTTTTGCGTGCTGCGTCATCAGCGGCCAATACCGCCTCCAGAGTCTCGCCATTGTCAATCGTGCTTTGCTCCATTGTCCGGGAAATAATGTCAGGAATATCCGTAAAGCGTATTTTTTTATCCAGAAAACTTTGCACCGCAATTTCATTTGCCGCATTCAAAATTGCCGGCCCGGTACCCCCTGTTTCACTGGCCGTGTACGCCAACTGTAAACAGGGAAAACGTTTCATATCCGGCCGTTCAAAATCCAGTTGCGCCACCTCAAACAAATCCAGTGCAGCAACACCGGATACCATACGCTCCGGCCAGGCCATGGCATGGGCGATGGGGGTGCGCATGTCTGGATTACCCATCTGCGCCAAAACCGAACCATCGTTATAACTCACCATGGAATGCACAATACTTTGCGGATGGATCACCACCTGGATGTGTTCCGGTTTGGTATTAAATAACCAGCATGCCTCAATCACCTCCAGCCCTTTGTTCATCATCGTGGCCGAATCCACGGAAATCTTTTGACCCATGCTCCAGTTGGGATGCGCGCAGGCCTGCTCCGGGGTAACGGATTCCAGCTGGGCTTTATCCATAGTACGAAATGGCCCGCCCGATGCCGTTAACAATATCTTTTGCACACCCAGGGTCTGCAATTCACGCGGCGCTTGCGCACAGGAATAGCCGCCGGGCAGGCTTTGGAAAATGGCATTATGTTCGCTGTCGATGGGTAGCAGCTCAGCATCGTTTTCCCGCACGGCATCCATTAAGACTTTCCCCGACATCACCAACGCTTCTTTATTTGCCAGCAAAATACGTTTTCCGGCATACGCGGCAGCCAGTGTCGGGCGCAGCCCGGCCGCACCCACAATAGCCGCCATCACCTGTCGGGTTTGTTCCAGCGCCGCAACCATCTCCAGGCTGTCTACCCCGCTTAACACCGTGGTTTCCAGCCCGGCTGCACGCAATCGTTGTTGCAACTGCTCTGCGGCATTGGCATCAGCCAGCACAGCGTACTCCGGCGCAAAGGCTCGACATTGTTCAAACAGTCGATCAACCTGTGTATTTGCGGTTAATGCCACCACGCGATAACGCTCAGGGTGCCGGGCAATCACATCCAGTGTACTGACACCGATAGAGCCAGTAGCGCCTAAAACAGTGACACCAATCGGGCCCGTGGGAATAACGGCCATCACGTTACACTGGTTCCGGTTAGGCCTGTCAACCAAAGCCCCACCACAAAAACGGGTGCAGCTGCGGTGACACTGTCGATGCGATCCAGTACACCGCCATGTCCGGGTAGCAAAGTACCACTGTCTTTAACCCCGGCGTGGCGTTTAAACATGCTTTCGGTGAGATCCCCCAATACGGAAAAAATAACCGTCACCAGCGACAAGACAACGAACACCGGCCACAGGTTCCCGGGCAGCTCTAAAACCTGAGCCGCCACAATGGCATAAAGCGTACTGATGGCCATTGCACTGCCCACACCTTCCCAGGTCTTCCCCGGACTCACTGCCGGTGCCAGTTTGCGTTTACCCCACGCCCGACCACCGAAGTAAGCACCGGAATCGGCCACCCAGATAAGACTCAACAGATACATCACCAGCAACGGCCCCTGCTCACCACTGGCGTGCAAACCGACTACCGCCAGCCAGGTGGGCAACAATACCAACAGACCAATCAGCACCAGTACCGCCCGTGATGACCAGCGCTGCACCGTACGCGGGTAACTCAACACCCACACTGTGGCCAGCAACCACCAGAACAGACTCAATATGGGTAAAGCCAGCCAGTCGGTATCCGCACCCGCCAGAAAAGAGTCTTGCTGGAAAAACCAGATGCAGGCCAGACCCAGTATCACCACCGCGACATAAAGAAGACGCTGCCAAACCACTTTCAGCTGCATAAAGCCCGTCCATTCCCAGGCACCCTGCACAATAAACAAGGCAAGCACCAGAGAAAGATAAGGTGTCGGCAGCCTCAGGATACCCCACACCACCAGGGGCACCAGAACGGCGGCCGTCATCAGGCGCTGTTTTAGCATTCCGGTTCGCAGACCTTGCTATGCTGTTCAACCTGTTGACCGGTACGACCAAAACGGCGCTGCCGGGTGGCAAACGACGCAATGGCATCGTTCAACGCGTCAATATTAAAATCCGGCCATAAAATATCGCTGAAATAAAATTCGGTATAAGCCAGCTGCCATAACAAAAAATTGCTGATGCGGCTTTCACCACCGGTGCGAATAAACAAATCCGGCTCTGGCAAATCGGCCAGACACATACTGTCAGCCATGCGTTCCGGCGTAATGTCATCCACGGTCAATTGACCGGCCTGCACTTGAGTGGCAAGCGATTTTGCCGCCTGGGTAATATCCCAACGCCCCCCATAGTTGGCTGCTACGACAACCGTCAGCCCGGTGTTGTTCTGCGTGAGTAGCTGTGCTTCTGCAATGCGTTTTTGCAGCGCCTTGTTGAACCCCTTGATGTCGCCAATTACCCGCAATCGCACATTATTTTTGTGCAGCCGCTTCACTTCCCGCCCCAGTGCCGTCATGAACAGCTCCATGAGCAAACCGACTTCCTGTTTTGGGCGACGCCAGTTTTCACTACTAAAGGCAAACAGCGTCAATACTTCAACACCCCCTTTTGCACATCCCTCCACCACGCCACGCACCGCTTCCACACCGGCACGATGTCCCATAATACGGGGCTGAGTCCGTTTTTCCGCCCAGCGCCCGTTGCCGTCCATGATAATGGCAACATGTCGGGGGATGTTTTGCTTTCCGGCAGAAAGCGCAGAAGAAGATGTGTCAGAAAGGGCGTCGTTTACCATCACAAACCTGCATCACGAATACGCCACCATTGAGTGGCAAAGGGTACAAAGAGAGGATGGCGTGATAACACGAGAGGCTCACTCATTGAATAAAGGTCAGTAAAATAAAGGAAGTGAAAAATTACAGTTCCATCAAATCTTTTTCTTTTGCCTCCAGCAGCACATCCACCTCAGCAATTCGTTTGTCTGTCAGTTTTTGAATAGCCGCTTCAGCCTGACGCTCTTCGTCTTCGGTGATCTCTTTTTCTTTCAACAATTCCTTGAAATCACTGTTGGCATCACGGCGGATATTACGAATTGCTACCTTGGCATGTTCACCTTCGGCACGCACCACCTTGGTCATATCGCGACGGCGCTCCTCAGTCAAGGCGGGTAGAGGCACACGAATCACCGTGCCGGAAGTGGCCGGATTCAGACCCAGATCAGAGGTTATAATGGCCTTTTCCACAGCCTGCACCATGTTCTTTTCCCACGGAGTCACGGTCAACATACGCGCATCAGCAATACTCACGGTTGCGACTTGATTCAGTGCTGTTTCCGTACCGTAATAATCTACCGTAATGTGATCCAGCAAACTGGTATGCGCCCGCCCGGTGCGCAATTTTCTCAGTGCATTTTTCAGAGCATCAATGCTTTTTCCCATACGGGTGTCCGCATCCTGCTGAATTTCGTCAATCATTTGCTTTCCCTGGTTAATCTGTATTTTTGCGTTTTATTTAACCAACGTACCTTCATCTGAACCGCGCATAATACCCATCAACGCGCCCGGTTTGTTCATATTAAAAACACGCACCGGCATGGACTGATCACGACACAAAGCAATCGCCGTGGCATCCATCACCGCCAGCCCTTTGGCCAGCACTTCGTCATACCCCAGAGCACTGTACAATGTGGCATCCTTGTCCTTCATGGGGTCTGCGGAATACACACCATCCACCTTGGTGGCTTTCAGCACCACATCGGCACCGATTTCAATACCCCTCAGGCTCGCGGCGGAATCCGTGGTAAAAAACGGGCTGCCAGTGCCCGCGGCAAAAATCACCACCCGGCCCTTTTCCAGATGTCGCACAGCACGACGCTGGATGTAAGGCTCACACACTGTATCAATCGGCAGCGCCGACATCACCCGCACCTGCATACCATGTCGTTCCAGTGCATCCTGCATAGAGAGTGCATTAATCACCGTGGCCAGCATACCCATGTAATCACCAGTGGTCCGATTCAGGCCATTGGCGGCGAGGCTTACGCCACGGAAAATATTCCCGCCGCCAATCACCAGTGCCACTTCAATACCTGCGTCCACCAGCTCCTGAATCTCAACAGAGGTCCGGTCGATAACGGCGGGATCAATACCAAACTCGGCATCACCCATTAAAGCCTCACCACTCAATTTAAGCAGGATGCGTTTGTAAACCGTTGTCGCCTTTTCGTCTGTCATTCGCTGGTCTGTACCTTTTATGTAATTACAATGTGTTGATGATATTTTTTATAAGCAACGTCTAAGCGCTTTGCCCTGAGGCAAATCAGCCACCCTGAGCCTGGGCCATCACTTCTTCCGCAAAGTTTTCGACTTTCTTTTCGATGCCTTCACCCACTTCCAGGCGGTCAAAACCCACCACGGTTGCACCAGCGGCTTTCAACAACTGCTCTACGGTCTGATCCGGGTCTTTCACAAAAGGCTGACCTGTCAGCGTAATTTCCTTGAGGAATTTTTTGATGCGGCCACCCACCATTTTTTCAACGATTTCCGGTGGCTTGCCACTTTCGGCGGCCTGCGCAGCAAAAATAGCCTTCTCTTTTTCGATTAATTCAGGATCAACGTCAGCTTCAGACACGCAGGCAGGGTTACTCGCTGCCACATGCATAGCGATATCTTTGGCCAGAGCCTCATCGCCACCCTGTAACTCCACCAGTACACCAATGCGACCGCCGTGCAAATAACAACCCAGCACACCGTCTGTCGTTTTACACACAAACCGGCGTACATTCATGTTTTCGCCCACCTTGGCAATCAGGTTTTTAGTCGCATTCGCAACTGTTTCGCCATCATCCATATTCAATGCTAACAGAGCATCGATGTCCGCCGGTTTCTGATCCAGCGTAACCTGCGCCACAGCCGCTGAAAAATTCAGGAAATCATCACCCTTGGTGACAAAATCGGTTTCGCAGTTCACTTCCACCATTGCAGCGCTTTTTCCGTCGGCACTGGCCTTGAACACCACCAGGCCTTCCGCCGCAACACGCCCGGCTTTTTTATCCGCCTTGGCAGCACCACTCTTGCGCATCAGTTCGATAGCAGCATCAATATCACCGCCCACTTCCACCAATGCCTTCTTACATTCCATCATGCCGGAGCCGGTACGCTCACGCAGTTCTTTTACTAACGCAGCAGTAATTGCCATTGTCGTCGTTCCTCGAATGTCGTTGATTCTGATCGCACATGAGGGCTCGCGCATAAGTAATAACGCATTCCCTCACGTACCAAAAGATCACTGGCGGATACCCCCGGCCAGTAATCTTTTCGTTGTGTTTTTCCTGCCCTCTCCGTTTACTGCAACATGCAGAAAGCAAAAAGGGGGTTCAGCCACAGAAATTATTCCGCTGCTGCCGCAGCTGCGGGTGCAGCGGCTTCAGGCGCTATTACTTCAGGTGCAGCGGCGTCAGCAGCTGTCACTTCCACAAAGCCATCATCGCCTCTGGGCCGCAAGGCTGCAGCGCGACTTTCCACGATAGCATCGGCCACACCGCGCACATACAGCTGGATGGCACGCATGGCATCATCGTTACCTGGAATCACGTAATCAACGCCATCCGGATTGGTGTTGGTATCCACAATGCCCACTATCGGAATACCCAGCTTGCGTGCTTCGGATACCGCAATTTTTTCATGACCGACATCAATAATCAGCACGGCATCCGGCAAACCGTTCATGTCTTTAATACCGCCCAGACTACGCTCCAGCTTCTCCTGCTCGCGGGTCAGCATCAAGGCTTCCTTTTTGCTGAGCCTGGCGAAACTGCCATCGGCAGCCATGGCCTCCAGCTCTTTCAGGCGTTTGATAGAACGTTTGACGGTATTGAAGTTGGTGAGCATACCACCCAGCCAGCGATGGTTCACATAGGGCATACCTGCACGATCAGCATGTTCTTTAACGCTGTCGCGAGCGGCGCGCTTGGTGCCGACAAACAGTACCTTGCCTTTCCCGGCAGCCAGTTTGCTCAGAAAATTGGTTGCGTCATTATACAGAGGCAGGGTTTTTTCCAGATTAACAATATGAATTTTGTTCCGTTCGCCGAAGATGTACGGAGCCATCTTGGGGTTCCAGAAACGGGTTTGGTGACCGAAATGAACTCCGGCCTCCAGCATTTGACGCATGGTCACTTGAGACATGTGCTACTCCTGATTTGTATGGGTTAAACCTCCACGCATCCCATGTACCAACCCTGGCCGGAAAACCCCGGTCCGGGCACCCTGGTACACGTGTCGATACGTGTGCGGATTCAGGGGAAACGGACGGGACAATAAAGCCACTTTATCCGCGATTTCCCCGGTGATTGCTCTCTCATTGCTAAAACAGCGCGGGCTTTATACCATATGCGGCCTTTTTCAACAATCAGATAACTGATTTTGGTCTCATAAAGAGACTATTATTTGCACCTGATCCACGGCTGACATACAGCAGGAAACCATTATGGGCATTACCCTGAAGACCCCTGAAGACATCGAAAAAATGCGCATTGCCGGTCAACTGGCAGCTGAACAGTTACGCATGATCGCCCCGCATATCCAGCCCGGCATCACCACCAATGAACTGAACCAGATTTGCCACGATTACACCATCAACGAACAACAGGCCATTCCAGCCCCGCTCAATTACCATGGTTTCCCCAAATCCATCTGCACCTCAGTGAACAATCAGATCTGCCACGGCATCCCCAGCGCCAAAAAGCTCAAAAATGGTGACATCGTCAATATCGACATCACTGTCATCAAAGACGGCTACCACGGTGATACCAGCAAAATGTTCTTCGTCGGCAAGCCGTCCATTCTCGCCGAGCGCCTGTGTCGCATCAGCCACGAATGCATGAGGCTGGGCGTGGAAATGGTCAAACCCGGCATCCACCTGGGTGACATCGGCCACAGTATCCAGAAACACGCCGAAGCCAACCATTTTTCCGTCGTACGGGAATATTGTGGTCACGGCATTGGCAAAGTCTTCCATGAAGAGCCGCAAGTGCTGCACTACGGTGAGGCAGGCACCGGCGTTATCCTGGAACCGGGCATGACGTTCACTATCGAACCCATGATTAACGCAGGCAAACGCCATGTAAGGCTGATGCCGGATAAATGGACGGTGGTCACCAAAGACCGCAGCCTCTCCGCTCAATGGGAGCATACCCTGCTGGTAACGGAAGACGGCTACGAAGTGCTGACGCAATTGCCGGGTGACGAAATTTAACCTGGATCGATCACAGACAGCATTGGAGCATGCTGTCCTTTGGAAGATGCATGCTCCCTAACAAACCCTGACACTGATGCGAACAAACGGTTATGAAATTTATCCGGCAGTACCAATCACATAAGTATTTTTGTCCACTTGATACTTCAACTTGTCTTCAACAGCCTTACCAGTGAACATTCCCTCAAAAATCCCTCTGAGCACAACATTGTCTTTGACAGACTCACCTTTAAAATAGGTATGCTCCCTACCCACATCGTCAGCCCCGGTAACATCAATGTAATAGGCGTTGGGGGAATTTAATTTTCTTGTGTAATGCCCCAGGCGTGCCCGCTGTTTATCACCCGGTTTGATGCGTGATGCAGCAAGTGCGCTGTCATCTTCATTGATGACGATGTAACAACGATTCCTTACATCCAGCCTGCTGACCCAGTCTTTGTGGTTTTTGTTATTGGTATCTGCGGCAACCAGACAAATATTATCAAAGACCAGATCCCGCGTAAGGCTGTCTGTTGGCATCAGCGTGTGTTTGAATACATAGTTGCCCATACTGTGACAGAGTAAAGACAGCTTTGTTTGACAGCTTTTTTCCTGTAATTCGGTAAAATATTCTTTGGCTGCCGCGCTATTGTCAGGGTATTTCTTTTCGGCTCTTTGCCAAAGATTGTCACGCCGCGCCTTGGTCAATAGCGAATGATAATACTGTATTTTTCCAACCACACGATTTAAGGCGCTCGCGGATTGCCGCCCGTCTGCCTTGTCACTTGTATATGAGGCGGCACCCGATATTGCTCCTCCTCCATTTGCCGGCCATGTGAACGGAATAACGATAACATCGTATAGCTGTTCAATATCCTGGGCAGCCTTTACAACGTCCTCTACATCATTATTGTAACCATGCACAAAGAAAAGAATGCTTTTCTCTTTTTCCATTGCCATTCCAAATATTTCACAGGCAACCCTGAGGCTTCCATGCCATTCATCATTGACGTTAATATCAATTTTGTATTTTTTCTTGAGTTCTTTAACTTCCTGCAAGGAGAGATTGTCTGTAACCGGCTTTGAAAGCCATGTTTTACCTTTTTTTTCCACTTCGACAAGCGTTATTTCCTGCGCCCCCTTGGTATTGGGTTTTTTACCAAAGATATCCAGCCCCTTTTTTTTTGTATTTATTTCACGATTTGTAATGAGATACATAATTCCCCTCCTGTTTTCTGTCAGGTTATGAATATTTTCATCTGAAAACTTTCACAAGAATTATTTTATAAAAATTTTCCAGACCCGGTCATTTGTCGCGCAACTGATTATGACCAAGTTCAAAACTAGCACTGCCAACCCAAAGAACCAACTCTTTAGTTGGCTTTCGGTAATTTCAACATAATACGGAAAAGTGCGGAAATTACCGGTGAAAAAATACTCCGCAACAGAGTTGATGCTCTACCACTTTCAGTTACAAATCCATCAGCATATCCACTGATCCCTGCCCCCGCCTCACTACTACGGGCACATCATCAGTAAATTCCACGACGGTAGTGGGCTCGAAACCACAGTAGCCACCATCGATCACCAAATCCAGGCTATGCTCCAGCGTGTCACGAATGTCGTAAGGATCAGTAAGCGGCATATCATCACCGGGCAAAATAAGCGTGGAACTCATCAGAGGTTCGCTGAGCGTTTCCAGCAATGTCTGAGCAATACGATTGCCCGGCACACGCAAACCAATGGTTTTACGCTTGGGGTTTTGCAGGCGGCGCGGTACTTCTTTGGTGGCTTTAAGAATAAAAGTGTATGGCCCCGGCGTGTGATTTTTGATAAGCCGGTAAACGCTGTTTTCCACCTTGGCATAAAGTGCAATTTCAGAAAGATCCCGACACACCAGGGTAAAATTATGCCGGGCATCCACTTGTCGAATACTCCGAATGCGCTCCATGGCGGCTTTGTCGCCAGGATGGCAACCGAGGGCATAACCTGAGTCCGTGGGGTAAACGATAACCCCGCCGCCGTTGATAATCTCTACCGCTTTGTCGATCAATCGCTGTTGCGGATTGTCGGGATGAATCTGAAAAAACTGGCTCATGCGCTTTCCTCCCAGTTCACCGCCCACGCTTTCCAGATCGGCACACAACCATCCGGTAATGGCATGGGCCGTCCCATCTCCAGCCAGGATTGCTCAGGACCGTGATAATCCGAACCACAAGAGGCCAGCAATTCGTAACGTTTGGCATATTGTGCCATACCAATGGCATCACTCGCCGAATGGCTGCCGGAAACCACTTCGATACCGACACCACCACAGTCTTTAAAGGCTTCGATGAGCTGCCGCAAACGGGTGGCGCTGACACGATACCGCGCCGGGTGAGCGATCACCGCCTGTCCACCGGCATCACCAATCCAACCCACGGCCTCTTCCAGCGTCGCCCATTCACCAGGGACGTAACCGGGCCGGTTATGCACCAGAAATTTCTTGAACACCTTGCGCATATCCTTGGCGTATCCCGCCTCCACCAGAAAACGGGCAAAATGCGTACGACTGAGAACCGGCCCGGTGGCAAAAGCCTGTGCGCCCGCCAGTGCGCCTGCGATGCCGTGTTTTTCCAGGCGTCGGGCGATCTCTTCACCGCGTCCGGTACGGATGGCCCGCAGCTTAGCCAGTCCGGTTTGCAGGCCGATATGCTCAGGATCAACGTTCAGCCCCACGATATGAAAAGTCACACCACTCCAGGTCACCGAAATTTCAACACCTGATACCAGGCGCAATCCCACTTCTGCCGCAGTGACAGCCGCTTCTGCCAGCCCATCGGTGACATCATGATCAGTGAGTGCCAGTACATCCACGCCTTGCGCACGGGCGTGGCGCACCAGTGCCTCCGGACTGAGGGTACCATCAGACAGCGTGCTATGGCTGTGTAAATCAAAATGAAGAGAATCGAATGTAGACATAAGCCCGCCATTCTAACAGAGCCCTATGCCCAAGGTGTGACAAAGCACGCTCACATTGTGTTAAATTAACGCCCTTTGTCCATCACCATTAACTGCCGGTAAGCACACCACATGAAATTCCTCTTTGATTTTTTCCCCATTCTGCTGTTTTTTATCGCCTACAAACTGGAAGGCATTTTCGTCGCCACCGCTGTGGCTATCGCCGCGAGTTTTTTGCAAGTCGGTCTTTATTGGCTTAAACACCAGCGCTTCGAAACCAGCCATTTGGTGACTCTGGTATTGATCGCGGTCTTTGGCGGGCTCACTCTGCTTTTACAGGATGAAGCCTTTATCAAATGGAAACCTACTGTCATCAATTGGTTGTTTGGGGCCGTTTTCATCGGCAGCCAGTACATTGGTAAAAAAACCATTGTTGAGCGCATAATGGGCAGCAGCCTCACATTGCCGGATGCTGTCTGGGTACGTTTGAATGCATCCTGGGCCATCTTTTTTATCGCTCTGGGTTTTGCCAACTGGTACGTTATGGCCAGTTTTGATACTGACACCTGGGTCAATTTTAAAATGTTTGGCATGATGGGCCTCACCCTCGTCTTTCTTGTTGCACAAGGGTTTTATCTCACCAAATATTTGCAGGACGAACTGCCTGAAAAAACAGCCAGGACGGAAGAGGATTAAATCACCATGCTTTATGCCATCATCAGTGAAGACCGGGAAAACAGTCTTGAACGCCGTTTGCAGGCGCGGTCGGCACATCTGGAAAGACTCACCGCACTGCAAAATGAAGGTCGATTGCTGCTTGCCGGGCCGCATCCGGTCATCGACAATGAAGACCCTGGCCCGGCTGGTTTCAGCGGCAGCCTGGTGGTTGCAGAATTTCCGTCACTGGGCGACGCACAACAATGGGCCAACGCCGACCCGTACATGACCGCCGATGTGTACGATAAAGTCACCGTAAAACCCTTTAAAAAAGTCTTCCCCCAATAACGGTGAAAAACGAC
>JALSGT010000079.1 GCA_026982555.1 Chromatiales bacterium | reverse complement strand
GTGGAAGGTGATACGGCTTTTAACGAAGGTTTTGCCACAGCTGTGCAACTGGAAGGGGTGCGGCGCTGGCTGGAAAAACACGGCAACCAACAACAGCGCCAGGAATATGCGCTGTCCCGGCAGCGGCGGGATGAATTTGTCGTGTTGGTGACCGGTGTGCGGGACCAGCTTCAAGCCTTATATGCAGAAACGTTGAATGAAACAGAAATGCAGGCCCGCAAAACCGCGATTCAGGCCGGGCTGCGTCAGCAATATCAACAACTGAAAAAGCAGTGGGGCGGTTATGCAGGCTACGATGCCTGGTTTGCGCAGGATTTGAATAATGCGCAGCTGGCGGCAGTGACTACGTATCGTGACCATGTGCCGTTTTTTCAGCGGCTATTGGCTGAACATCAGGGTGATATGGCGGCATTTTACCGGGCCTGTGCAGCGCTGGGGGAAATGTCGGTGGAGGAGCGGAAGCAGGTGTCTGGATGACCGTGAGCAGGGTTTGTCATCCTGGGCCGGGTTTAAAGGCGGGATTGGTGAAGAATATTTCATCTTTGTGGCGAAGGGATTAACACGTTTATCACAACACAGAACAGGGTTTTCCGGTCAGTATGGGTAATGATATGATAATGTATGCATTCTATGCATCACAGGTATGATTTCGATATGATCAAGAGTAAAACATCAAAGCCGATGAAAAGGGTAACTCTGACGGTTGATCCTGATGATTATACCTCTATCGAACGATTGGCGCGCCAAAGCAATGTCAGTGCATCGTGGTTAATTCGTCGTTCGATGCGCGAATTTCTTGAGCGGTACGAAGGGCAAAACCGAATAGAAATTCCTATTGGAAAAGGGCGGGTTGATGGCTAACCCGGCGACCGTGCAACAACCACTTTTTCCTTCACTATGTCCCGTCAGCGATGCGGTTGCCCGTGCGCCTGTTTCTGGCTCAGGGGAACGTGGCGCAATTTTCACACGCCGTGAAGTTGTGGACTTTATTCTTGACCTTGCTGAATATACCTCAGACCGGCGTTTGTTTGAATATCAACTCCTTGAACCGTCCTTTGGGGGATGAGCCGTGGATTCTTGAGTCCTCTGATCAGCTTGCATTGATGCGTCGTCTTGAATGTGAATTTCCGATGCTGGAAGAAGCAGGGTGCAAAGTAGGGATTGGTGTTGCCACCGGAGCAGATAAAGCCTTTATAGGGTTATTTGATGAGCTTGATGTGGAGATAGATCGCAAGCTCCCTCTTGTTATGACGCAGGATATCCTGAATGGCCGTGTAAATTGGCGGGGATTTGGGATTATTAATCCGTTCTTAGAAGAGGGTGGTTTGGTTGATCTAGACTGCTATCCCAGGCTGAAACGGTATCTCGAAGATCGAAAGAAACTAATAGCCGGGCGTCACGTAGCCAAAAAATCACCAAAGCGTTGGTATAGAACAATTGATCGTATCTATCCGCAGATTTTGACGGAAGAAAAGCTACTGATACCGGATATTAAAGGTGATGCGCATATTGTCTATGAACCAGGAAAGTTATATCCCCATCATAATCTTTATTACATCACCTCAACCGATTGGGACTTAAGGGCGCTGCAAAGCATTCTTATGTCTGGAATTGCAAGGCTTTTTGTTTCTGCCTATTCAACGCGGATGCGCGGCGGATATTTACGCTTTCAGGCTCAATATCTGCGCCGCATACGGGTGCCTTACTGGAAGGATGTTCCCGGGTGCTTGAGAAAGGAATTGATTGAGGCTAGTCATAGCACGGATAAAACATTATGCAATGAAGTGGTTTTCAAGCTTTATGGTTTTTCTAAAGATGAACGAACAGCCCTTGGTGGCAACGGCTATTAAGAACAGGGTAATAATAGATGGCAATTGATTTAGCAGATTATGACATCAAGGCACAAAGAGGCCGTAAAAATATTCTGGCAGACTCGTGAGCAGGCACGCCAAAAGCAGACGCAAGCCGGTAAATTCGATCAGGGAGAGCGTGCAGGGGTGACCGCCGGTAAAAATATGGATGGTTTTGTCTCTTTAGTTAAAGATATTGTTTGTGTCAATGGTCTTGAGGATGCAAGCATTCATCAAGAACGCCGGGCGCTCACACTTCCTGGATATTTTCGTCCGACTAAATTATGGGATTTGCTCATTATAAATGAAGGGCGGCTGATCGCTGCGCTTGAATTCAAAAGTCAGGTGGGGCCGTCTTTTGGAAATAATTTCAATAATAGAACAGAAGAATCCATTGGCACGGCACATGATTTATGGACTGCTTATCGTGAAGGTGCGTTTGGAGAGCAGACGCGCCCCTTTGTTGGTTGGCTTATGTTATTGGAAGATACTCCGAAATCACGTTCGCCTGTCAAGGATAAGTCACCACATTTCCCCGGTGTTTCCGGAATTCAAGGATGCTTCTTACGCGCAGCGCTACAATATTTTGTGCCGAAAGTTAATTCAGGAGCAGCTTTACACGGTTGCGTCTGTATTGATTTCGCCGCGCACAGCAATTGATACTGGTGCGTATAAAGAACTTTCTGAAATGACGGGATTGCGTTCGTTTATCAGTGAGCTCGCCGGGCATATCGCTGTTGAAGCTGCGCGGAGATGAGAACAATAATTTTCACCGTAGTTGCTGGTTTGTCAAAGGTGCGGACATTTTAGCGTCTTTTTGTAATGTTCTTCGGTAACTGTAACCGATGTACCATCTGTTTTTTGATAGGTTTTATTCGTTTCATCGCCTTCCATTATTTTCATGCGTTTGTGTAAATTTCATATTTCCCTGTCAGGATTTGGGGTAACGTTTCAAGTAGCGGTAACGTTCACCAAAGAGCATTTTTAACAATGGCAGTGTGTGATGCAGACGCAACAAAAACCCTGCTATCTTCCAGTGTTTTTCATGGTTATACCATTAGCGATATAGTTAAATACCGGTTGATTACGTTAGTCTACCGGGCTTTTCGAGGAAATTTATGACTTATCAAAGCATTAACCCTGCCACAGGTGAAAATGTTGCGAATTTCGCAACGTGGACGGATGCGCAACGTGAGGCAGCACTGACACAGGTGAGCATGGCGACGCCTGGCTGGGCGGCTACATCGCTGGATGAGCGTTGTGAGCTGTTGCATAAACTGGCTGCGGTGGTGCGTGCAGGGCAGGAGTCACTGGCACAACTGGTGACACTGGAAATGGGCAAGCGCATTGCGGAGTCCCGTGTTGAGGTGGAAAAATGCGCTCAGGGCTGTGAGTTTTATGCGGAGCAGGCTCCGGTATTTCTTGCCGATGAACTTATTGAAACAGATGCGGGTAAAAGTCTGGTGGCCTATCAGCCATTAGGCACGGTGTTGGCGGTGATGCCGTGGAATTTTCCATTGTGGCAGGTGTTCCGGTTTATTGCCCCGACTCTGGTAGCGGGTAATACCGGGCTGCTCAAACATGCTTCCAATGTGCCGCAGTGTGCGCTGGCTATCGAACGCCTGGTGCGCGAGGCCGGGTTTCCCGACGGTGTGTTTCGCACGTTGATGATTGATGCCCGGGAGGTGGCCGGGGTGATTGCTGATCCGCGGGTGCAGGCGGTGACGCTTACCGGCAGTGAACCGGCGGGCCGTGCGGTGGCGGCAGCGGCGGGCGAGCATTTGAAAAAATCGGTACTGGAACTGGGTGGTGCAGATGCCTTCGTGGTGTTGGAGGATGCTGATCTTGATCTGGCGGTGCAGCAGGCGGTGTTGTCACGTTTTCTCAACTGTGGGCAGAGTTGTATCGCGGCCAAACGTTTTATTGTGGTGGATGCCATTGCCGATGAATTTGTGGCGCGTTTCGTTGAGGCGACAGGGCAGTTGCATCCGGGAGATCCTGCTGATGAAAACACCACGCTGGCCCCCATGGCGCGTGTTGATTTGCGGGATGAATTACACGGTCAGGTGCAGGCGAGCGTGGCAGCAGGTGCTGTGGTACTGATTGGCGGTGATCCTGTGGTGGGCCCGGGGGCTTTTTATGCTGCGACGATTCTGGATCAGGTTATGCCGGGCACGGTTGCTTATGAACAGGAGCTGTTTGGCCCGGTGGCGGCGGTGATTCGTGTCACTGATGAGACAGAGGCGCTGGCCGTGGCCAATGGCTCGCGTTTTGGTCTGGGTGGCAGTGTGTGGACACGGGATACGGTGCGCGGTGAGCAGTTTGCACGGCAGATGCAGTGTGGTTCCGCTTTTGTGAATGGCATGGTGAAAAGTGATCCACGCTTGCCTTTTGGCGGCATCAAGGCCTCGGGTTATGGACGGGAGTTGTCACAGCACGGCTTGCGTGAATTTGTGAATGCGAAAACGCTGTGGGTGAAATAATCCGTGAATGAAGTCAATCAACATGACGCAAGATAACCCGGCAAACAATGCCGCAAGCAATGTCGCACAAAAGCCACCATCCACCGAAGTGTCAGCACTGACTCGTGCCGAATTTCTGCGTAAATTTCGCATACTGATTTTTCTTGCCTGGACCATGCCTGCGGTATTTGGGTTGTCATTTCTGTTGTATATCGAAATGTTTACCGGGGCGCAGATGAAAGCGGTTCTCGGTTCTTTGCCTCAGCCCAGCTTTGATGTGTTATCGCTGGTGTTGGCCGTATGGTACTTCCAGCGTCGTGTATCTGCTGTGGCTGACTATCTGGGGGCGGAAAACTTTCAGCAGCAAGAAGAACGGGCAGCTGCCGCTTTGGCGCAGGTGCGCAGTTTTCCGCGATATTTTTGGGGTATTTTTCTGGCGTATTTGTTTATTGCGCCCGTAACGGTGATCTACAGCGCAGAGTGGTACAGCGATTTTGTGGCTCAGCCTGTGGACTGGTTTCGTATCAATCTGGTGGCACTGACGGTGTCCATTATTGTTGGCTTACCCATTTTTTTTAAGCTGTTTGATTTGTTTGGCCGGGCTTTACAGCCCATGCGGCTGGAACGGCCTGTCATCACCATCCGTACCCGGGTATTTCTGATTGCCACATTGGTGCCGCTGCTGGTGGATACCACATTGGTGCAGTATTACTGGACCCGGACCGGCTATTTTACATTAGAAACTTTTGTTGTCTGGCTGGCTTTACAGGTTTTGGCATTGGTGGGTGCGCAGATTTTTATGCGCAGTTTTGGTCAGGCTTTACAGCCATTGGAAGTGGCAGCCGGAGAAGCCGGTGCTTTACTGGCTCGCAAGCCTGACTTACGCGCCTGTTCCACGGATGAGCTGGGCGTGCTCACCGGGCAGTATCAGAGTCTGTTGGAGCATCTGTATTTACAGGGGAAAATCCTTGAAGTGGGTAACCAGGTGTTGCGCAGCGTGAATACGGCAGCCAGCATTGGTGAATCTTACGATAATCTGGTGAAAATCTGTGCTCAGGCACTGGATGCAGATGCTGCCTATTTGCTGTTACAAAGCAAAGTGCCAGGGGAATTGATTATTGTTTCCGTCACCGGGGCTGCTTACTGTGCAGAAGGACATTTTCGTTTGTCGCAGGATGAGCCTTCGTTACTGGTGGCGGCTTTTAATGAGGGCCGTCTGGTTGAGACTGTTGATGCTGCGGAAGATTTTCGGGTCAGTCAGCGCCTCGCCAAACAATATGGGGCTACTTCGCTTATTGCTACGCCATTGATTGCAGAGGGCGAAGTCATTGGTTCGGTGGGTGCCAGCATCAAGGGGCGGGCGCGCTATTTTACCCAACAGGATCACGACATACTGAACCTGTTAGCGCGGGAGGCGACAACCGTGGTGCATACTCAGCTTCTGGAAGAAAAGCGTCAACAGGCAGAGTTATTATATAAGGAGGCGCACCAGCTGGCGGAGGTGACGCTGCAATCCATCAGTGACGGGGTGATTACCACGGATACCCAGGGCCAGATAGTGTATCTCAATCCGGTGGCTGAAAAGTTTACCGGCTGGTCGTCACAGGAAGCGCAGGGCCACGCAGTGGGACAGGTGTTACGCCTGGGGGATGAAGCCGGTGCGCCATTGGTGAACCCGGTAATGCTGTGTCTGGAAACCGGAGAAAACTTCACCCTGCCGGGTTCGGTCACTTTGCGTCATCGCAATGGCAACAAGGAATTTGCCGTGGAATTGCGCGTGGCGCCGATTCGCGAAACCGGTGTACAAGTGCGTGGCGTGGTGCTTACTTTCCATGACACCACGGACCTGAGCATGATGGCAGGCCGTCTGTCATATCAGGCCAGCCATGATGCGCTGACCGGCCTGCTAAACCGTCACGAGTTTGAGGCACGACTGGAACTGGCCATGGTCGGGTGTGAACTGGATGGTCGTGAGCATGCCTTGTGCCATCTGGATCTGGATAAATTCAAAGTGGTAAACAGCACCTGTGGACATGTCGCCGGTGATGAATTGCTCAAACAGCTCGCTGCGCGGTTCCGCGCTATTTTGCGCGAAGACGACAGTGTTGCGCGCCTGGGGGGAGACGAGTTTGGTCTGCTGCTGGAAGACTGCTCACTGGCGCAGGCAAAAGAAATTGCGGGCAAAATTCTCAAAATGGTGGAAAACTTTCGTTTTAGCTGGCAGGACCAGTCTTTCAATGTGGGACTGAGTTTGGGGCTGGTGTCTATCAATGCGCACAGTGGCAGCCTCACCGATGTACTGAGTGCCGCTGATTCGGCTTGTTACGTGGCCAAGGATCAGGGCCACAACCATCTGCATGTCTTTGTGCAGGATGACCTGGAATTGACGCGCCACAAAGGCGAAATGCAATGGCTGCAATACATTCGTGAAGCGCTGGATAATGATCATTTTCAGTTATATCACCAGCGCATTCAGCCGTTGTCCGACGCTGGCAACACGGATCATGGTTACAGCGAAATTTTATTACGTCTGCAACGTGACGACGGTGAGATCATCACTCCCAGCCTGTTTTTACCCGCTGCCGAACGTTATCACCTGATGCCGGCTATTGATCGCTGGGTGGTGTCTCATGCCCTGGTGCTGCTGGGTCGGCAGACTGCGCAGCCGGTGTCGTACTCGATTAACCTTTCCGCGCAATCATTGTGCGAAGACAGTTTTCTGGAATTTGTGCTGGCGGAATTGACGGCAAGCACTGTGGCACCCGAGCGGGTATGTTTTGAAATCACCGAAACAACAGCGATTGCCAATCTGACTCGCGCCATGCGTTTTATCACCGAACTGAAGAGTCGCGGTTGCCGCTTTGCACTGGATGATTTTGGCAGTGGCCTGAGTTCTTTCAGCTACCTCAAAAATCTACCGGTGGATTATCTGAAAATCGATGGTGTGTTTGTTAAAGACATCGATACAAACCCCATTGACTACGCCATGGTGGAAGCCATTAATCAGATTGGTCATGTTATGGGTATCAAAACCGTCGCAGAATTTGTGACCACCGATGAAGTCATGAAAGCAGTGCAAGCCATTGGTGTGGATTTTGGACAGGGATACCATATTGCCCGCCCGGAGCCGGTGATACTTGATCCTAAATTCCGCAGTTGACCGCTCAGAGGGTGCAATAACACATTGCTAAGCATTATGTTTTGGGTTTTTGTTGGGCTCCTTGCTGGGTGAACCGCTATGACCGGTATAGCACGTTGCCTTTTGCGTCTGGCCGCGTTGCGAATCGTCGTAATAGCGGGCTATTACTCCTCATCGCGCCTCGCCAGTCACAAAATTCAACGCACTCTACCGGCCATTCAACTGCGGATTTTAGGATGATGACAACTCACCCACTGATGAGCAAAACCTGGTGTAGTTGCCACTTCTTCCGATGGATATGTTAATCGCTTACGCTGTGCTGGGCACTTTTGCGGGCATTATGGCGGGCCTGCTGGGTGTCGGCGGCGGGCTGGTGATTGTGCCGGTGCTGCTGATGCTCTGGCAGGCCGATGGACTTGGCGGCTCACAAATGGTGCAGCTGGCGATTGGCACGTCACTGGCCGTTATCGTGTTTACCTCCTTGTCCTCTGTTCGCGCACATCACCAACGTGGCAGTGTTTTGTGGCCGGTATTCTGGCGGCTGACGCCGGGCATTTTGCTGGGGGCCGGGCTGGGTGCGATGCTGGCGTCCTCTCTGCCACAGACGGCACTCAAAATGGTGTTTGGCATATTTGAACTGTTAGTGGCGACACAGATGCTGTTGAGCCTGCGCCTGTCAGTGAGCGCGTCCGCAAAAAGGGGTTTGCCGGGTACGTTGGGCATGGGGCTGGCTGGTGGCGTGATTGGTGCCGTGTCTGCTCTGGTGGGTATCGGAGGAGGCACTCTGACCGTGCCTTTTCTTGCGGCCTGTAAATTACGCATGCAAAAGGCTGTAGGCACGTCGGCGGCCTGTGGTTTGCCCATCGCCGTGAGTGGCGCATTGAGTTATATGCTGCTGGGGTGGGGCAATACACAGTTGCCTGCAAATTCTGCCGGTTTTGTGTACGGCCCGGCATTGCTCGGTATTGCCGTTACCAGCATGTTATTCGCGCCTTTGGGAGCCGCCTTGGCTCACCGCCTGCCCACATCCGCTTTGAAAAAAATCTTCGCCGGTTTCCTTGCTTTACTGGGCATCTGGATGCTTGGTTCACCGTCGTTGATGGCCCTGTTGTTGTGACCTCGGTCACACTGTTTCTGTGTACTGTTCCGATAAAGCGGGTGAAGCAAAACGCTTCATTGGCATTTGTAGATAGCGAGAGAGGAGCCTTCATGAAACACAAAAACCTTACTGTTCGTACTGTCGTATTGTTGACCATGCTGGTATTGACCGTGGCCTTCACTCCGGCGTATTCGCAAGGGAAAAATGCGTATAACGCGGGTTTGCTGGCTTCTGAGTCAGGTGATTATGCCGCTGCTGTGGTGGCATGGCAGCCACTGGCCAGTCAGGGTGATGCCGCTGCGCAGTTTAATCTGGCGCTGATGTATCACCGAGGGCTCGGTGTCGCGCCGGATGAGCAAAAAGCGGTGCAGTGGTATCAAAAATCAGCTGCCAATGGTTATACCAAGGCACAGGAATTTCTGGCTGCGGCCTATCGCGAAGGTTGGTTCGGTCTGGAAAAAAATGCGCAAAAAGCCGAATACTGGAGCCAACAGGTTGAAAACAATGGCCTTTAAAGGAAACATCAATAACAGACTTCCGGGTTGCCTGTTGTAATATTTCCACCAAAGGCCGTCAGTTGGAAAAAGCCGCCGTGACAGTGTCGCTGCGGCTTTTTTGTGTCACAGACAAAAAAGCCATCCCTTGTCAGAATTGATCATAAATGCAGCAGAAATTCGTATGGTGTATTCTGACCATCTTAGCTCATCGTGAAAAATAGCTTTGGCGATGTACTAAATGGGTACCAAGTTGTTGCTACACTCGGAAGAAGTGAGGGTGGCAGATGTTTTCAAGGTTCGTGCGATTGACGAACCGGATGGGAGGGGATGATGAAAAAATATATCAGTGTGACGACAAATCCAAATATGACACGTATTGCCATGCGCTGGTGTGTATCGGTTGGTATGGTCTGGGCTTTGCTGGCTTGTGCGAGCCATTCGAACCTGAATGATGCGACAGACGCTAATGGCGTGCCAGCCTGGGTGAATGAAGGCAGTGTTATCCGTACATCCAAAGACGGACGGCGGTTTCATGGTGTGGGTTCTGCTCCCATGATGGGCAATCTTTCACTGCAAACGTCCACCGCCGACAATCATGCACGCAGTGAAATCAATCGTATCCTGGCTTCTTACGTGGAAATCGTTTCGCGTGACTTTATTGCCTCGGGTGATGCTGATGAAAGTGGTTTTAATGACCAGGATGTGGCTCAACAAATGGATCAGCTGGCAAATATTGATTTGACGGGCATTCAGGTGATTGGACACTGGACGGACAAGAAAAACAAGGTTGTTTATTCAATTGCTGAGGTTAATATGCAGCAGGTACGTGAGGCGATTAAATCGGCTGAGTCATTGCATCCCGGTTTACGCAGGTTTATCAAGGTGGAAGGCGACACTATTTTTGATCGCATAGCGACGTCGGAAGAATAAACAACAAACTGTTACAGGTAAAAAACCGGGCATTTTAACCCCGGTTTTTTTGTGGAACAGTGGCAAATCACTAAGGTGTGTATGCGTGGCATTAAAACCAAAAATATTCAAATTCAAAATTGCATTATCTGATCTTGACCGAAATTATTACGATGCGCTTGATTTGACCATTGCACAACATCCTTCTGAAACGACCGAACGAATGATGGCGCGTATGTTAGCTTTTTGCATCAATGCGCAGGAGCGTCTGACATTTACCAAAGGACTGAGCGCTGTGGACGAACCGGATATATGGGTGCGATCACTGGATGAGCAAATGGTGTTATGGCTTGATGTCGGCGAACCGACTGTTGAACGGGTAAAAAAGGCAACACGACTTTCACCAACGGTTAAAATCTACAGTTTTAATGCAAAGTCGGATGTCTGGTGGGAGCAGGGGCGGGAAAAATTCGAGAGACTGAAAGCCTCTGTTTTTCGGCTTCAGTGGGAAAATGTTCAATCATTGGCGGCGTTACAGCAGCGCACAATGAGCATTTCCATCACTATTACCGGCGATTCTGCTTATGTGGCAACTGAGTCTGGGGAATGCGAGGTATCCTGGGTGGCATTACAAATCAGATGATATGCCTGAGTTAAATGCAGAAGCATGAAAATGTTTAAAGGCGATAAAACAAGTTAGAAGCATGTAGAGACATTATCTGACAAAGAGCCACCGCTGATTCCTGATTATGATGTCAATAAATTCAAGTTTCGCTTTGCAATGTGTCACAAACCAGGCCTATAACTGTTTCATCGCGGACTGGATGAATGTGGTACTCATAAAGCCCGGCTGCGTTGGCAACGACGCTACAGAGCGACATTCAAACCAGGTGTTGTAAACGCAAAGGGCGCAGAGACGCAAAGAATGCAAAGAAAAAAGTACATACTTTGCGTTAAATACCCGGGGTATGTTATTTTTTAAGTTTTTGTCGAGCTCACTCTACCGGTCATTCAACTGCGGATTTTAGGTTAAAAAGGCAATTCAGCTTCTGGTGCCTGCATTTTTACCAGTGTACGAAAATCCTCCTGAATCCGTGCCAATGCTTCTTCGCTAGTAGCCTCAAAACGGAATACCAGACAAGGTGTCGTGTTGGATGCGCGCACCAGTCCAAAGCCATCTTCAAAATCCACTCGTAGTCCATCGATAGTGGTGATTTTGGCATTGGGAAAATCTGCTGCTGAAACCAGTCTGTCCACTAGTGGATGGTTCTCGCCTTCCTCGGTGCTCATATTCAGTTCGGGTGTGTTAATACTGTCGGGCAGGGCGTTGAAGACCTCATCTGCTGAGCGACCATCTTTAGAGAGTATTTCCAACAGTCGCGATGCGGTGTAAGTAGCGTCATCAAATCCGTACCAACGTTCTTTGAAAAAGATGTGGCCGCTCATTTCTCCTGCCAGTTGTGCGCCGGTTTCTTTCAGTTTGGCTTTAACGAAGCTATGACCGGTTTTCCACATGGTGGCCTTGCCGCCCGCTTGTTCGATAATTTTATGCAGGTTGGTGGTGCATTTAATATCGTAAATAATTTCTGCGCCCGGGTTGCGGGATAGCACGTCCTGCGCATACAGCATCATTTGCCGGTCGGCCCAGATCACATTGCCAGTGGGGGTCAGTACACCGAGGCGGTCACCGTCGCCGTCAAAGGCAAGGCCGATGTCGGCTTGTTGTTCGGCCAGTGCCTGCTTCAAGTCTGCCAGATTTTCCGGTTTGCTGGGGTCAGGGTGGTGATTGGGGAAGTTGCCGTCCACGTCGCAGAACAGTTCGATGACTTCACAGCCCAGTTCGCGTAACAGTTGTGGGGCGACGCCGCCTGCGACGCCATTGCCGCAATCAACAATGACTTTCATGGGTTTGGTTAGTGTCACATCGCCGGTGATGCGGTTGATATATTGCTGTATTACGTCGGTCTCGCTCACTGAGCCGGAGCCTTCGCTCAGTGTGCCGGATTCGATGCGCTCGCGCAGCTGCTGAATATCGGGGCCGGACAGGGTGGTGCCACCCAGCACCATTTTCAGGCCGTTGTATTCCGGCGGGTTGTGGCTGCCGGTGATCATGATGCCGGAGCCACTGCCCAGCTCGTAGGCGGCGTAATAGAGCACGGGCGTGGGTGCCATGCCAAGGTCGATGACATCGCGCCCGGCTTCCGTGAGTCCGCGTGTGAGTGCTGCAATCAGCTTTGGCCCGGAAAGGCGGCCATCGCGTGACACATAAATCTGCTGTTCACCGCGTGCTTCGGCTTCTGCGCCCAGGGCGCGACCAATCCAGTACACCGCATTTTCGGTGAGGGTTTTATCGACGATGCCACGTACATCGTAGGCTTTGAAAATGCTGGCATCGAGCTGGGGGTGTTGGGTCATGGTGTGTTTCGCTATGTTAAGTGGTTAAACAATACGTAGGTGAGATAAAAGCCGCGAAGAATATCAGGTTCATGGTGTTCGCTAAAAGGTAGCCGTGGGTTTATCCTGGATTTTTTATTGTACTTTTTTGCTGTTATATCAATCAGCATTGAGTGCGGCGCGCAATGTTGTCTGACTCAGGTGTGGCGCAAACAGCTCAACAAACTCGAAAATAAACCGGCGAAGATAACTGCCACGACGGATGCCCACCCAGGTGGTACTGGCGGGGAACAGATGGGTGATATTGATGCGGCGCAGACCGCTGTCACGTTGCTCTTCGAAAGCCACATCGGCCAGCAGTCCGATACCCAGGCCGAGTTCCACGTAAGTTTTGATGACATCGGCATCCAGTGCGGTGAGCACAATTTTGGGTTGTAAACCAGCGGACTGAAAGGCATCGTTGAGTCGGCTACGCCCGGCGAAGGCAAAATCATAGGTGACGATAGGGTGCTCGGCCAGATCCTGCAAGGTCAGTGGTGCGGTTTTTTCCAGTAACGGGTGATCAGGTGGTACCACGACACAGTGATGCCAGGGGTAGCAGGGCAGGGTGATGAGTCCGTCGGCGGCGGATACAGCTTCGGTGGCAATAACGATATCGGCTTCGCCGCGCAGGGTTTTGTCACAAATCTGTTTTGGGCTGCCCTGCCGCAGTTGCAGGGTGACATCGGGGAAGCGCTGGCGAAATTGCTGGATCACCGGCGGCAATACATAGCGCGCCTGGGTGTGGGTGGTGGCCAGGGTCAGGGTGCCGCGTGACTGGTCACTGTAGTCAGCGCCGATGCGGCTGATGTTTTCCGCTTCACGCAGCATGCGTCGTGCGGTGCGGACGATCTCGCTGCCTGGCTCGGTGACGGCAGTGAGGCGTTTACCTTCACGGGCAAAGATGGGTACACCGAGTTCGGCTTCCAGCAGACGTATTTGTTTGCTTACTCCGGGTTGCGAAGTGTACATGGCTGCTGCTGCTTCGGTGACATTGAGGTGGTGATCCACCACTTCGCAGATGCAGCGTAATTGGTGCAGTTTCATAGCGGTTTTTGCCGTTTCCATTGTTGTCGGGCTGGTTTTACCGGCGAATGCCACGGTGATTTTGCCGTTCGCGCACCCGAATCTCTATCTGTAATCATTCCGATTAGAGTATCCATTTATAACTTAAGTTTCTTTATAAAGACTTTTTTATTCTTTTTCAACCTATTGCTGGGTTGTTACTGTTTGCGCACATTCGAAAGGAATGCGCGTTCATGGATGTTTTTTTTGTTATTTCAGGCTTTGGCGTAGGTGTTTTGGTGGGACTCACCGGAGTAGGTGGTGGTGCGCTGATGACACCGCTGCTGATTTTCGGCTTTGGGATTGCACCTGCTGTGGCGGTGGGCACTGATTTGATGTTCGCGGCCATTACCAAGGCCAATGGTGTCTGGATACATGCCCGCCAGAGTTCGGTGGAATGGCGCATTGTGGGCTGGATGTTGACGGGCAGTCTGCCTGCGACCTTGATGACGTTGTTGATTTTGCGACAGGTGGATGTACGCACCGACGCAGCACAGGAGGTGATGACCATCACGCTGGGGGTGGCATTGATTGCCAGTGCGGGCGCGTTGCTATTCCGGCGGCGTCTGGCACAAAGCGATACCGGTTTGACGCATGACGAGACGGGACGCAAAACCCGGATTGCCACGGTGGTGACTGGTGTGGTGCTGGGGACGCTGGTGACAATGACCTCGGTGGGTGCGGGTGCGCTGGGAGCGGCTGCGTTGTTTTGGCTTTATCCGCGCATGAAGGCGGTACGAGTGGTGGGTACCGACCTTGCTCATGCCGTGCCATTGGCCACCGTTGCCGGTCTTGGCCATTGGCAATTGGGTACAGTGGATTGGGTTTTGCTGGTCAGTCTTCTGATTGGTTCATTGCCCGGTATTTATATTGGCAGCCGATTGAGTGCCCGTGTGCCGGAAATCTGGCTGCGTTCGGTGTTGGCCAGTTTGCTGTTAGTGATTGGCTTGGGGGCGGTATTTGGTGGCCGGTTGATGGCCTAAGCGTCGTGAGGGTATGGGCGCAGGAATCAGGATTTACAGGAGACAGGATAAAATGACGACGACGAAAAATGAACACTGGATAGATGCCCCGGAGCTGACACAGTATCGCCAGGCGGTGCAGGATGTTCTGGCTGGCAAACTGGATGAGGCCCGCTTTCAGGCGCTCCGTTTGCAACAGGGTGTTTATGGTCAGCGCCAGGAAGGCGTCAATATGATTCGCGTTAAATTGCCGGGTGGTGTGGTATCACCGAGCCAATTAGGTGCTGTCGCCGATGTGCTGGATAACCATTGCGAGTTGGATATTGCCAGTGTCACTACGCGGCAGGATATCCAGCTGCACAGTATTCCGCTGGGTGATACGCCCGATGCGTTGGAGAAGCTGGCCGAACAAGGGCTGACATCACGGGAAGCCTGCGGTAACACCGTGCGTAATATTACCGCCTGCCCGTTGGCGGGTGTGTGCCCCTGCGAGCATAGCGATGTGCAGCCTGTGGTGGATGCCGTGGCGCAACGTTTTTTACGCCACCCGCTGACCCAGCATTTACCCCGTAAATTCAAAATGAGTTTTTCCGGTTGTGAGGCGGATTGTGCGCAGGGTCTGTTTCATGATTTAGCAGTGATCGCCGTCAAACGTGATGGCGCATTCGGTTACAAAGTCTTGGCAGCCGGCGGCCTGGGTCACAAGCCGCGTCCGGCGATTACGCTGGAAGAGTTTGTTGAAGAGTCAGAATTGTTGCCAGTGATCGAAGCCGTGCTGGCACTGCATCACCGGTATTCTGACCGTAAACGCCGCGCCCGGGCGCGGATGAAGTTTTTACTGGAGAAGTTGGGCGAAACCGAGTTTGTCGAAAAATACCGTGAAGAGCTGCAACGCACCAAACAGGTGTATGCCAGCGATGCCCTGCCTGCGGCAAACTGGGTAACGGCGGACGAGACGGTGAAATCCAAAATTTCTGCCACAGGTGCGCCGCGTGATGCGCTGCAACAGCGGCAGGCCGGGCTTTATATCTACCCGGTGAGTCTGCCTCTGGGGGATTTGGGGGCGACACAAATGCGTGGTTTGATGGCATTGGCAGAGCAATATGACAATGCAGAAATGCGGGTGACTCAGGATCAAAACCTGATGTTGATGAATATTCCAGAGGAAGGATTACAGGCAGTGAAAGACGGTCTGCGCCTGCTGGAACTGAGCGCGCCTGCTGCGGGTGATGATGTGGTGGCCTGCCCCGGTACCTGGACATGCCGTCTGGGTATTACTGCCTCGCGACTGGTGAGTGCAGAATTGACAGGGGGTGAAAGTGATCTGCGTATTCGGGTCAGTGGCTGCCATAACGGCTGTGCGCAACCTTACGTGGGTGATATTGGCATGCACGGTGAAGGTCGTCGTATTAATGGAAAACTGATTCCTCATTATCGCCTGCATTTTGGGGGTGATGGTCGCAATGAAGGTGAAATTGCGGTGCGTGGCCCTGAGGTGCCTGTGCGCATGGCACCAGCAGCGGTAAAACGTGTCAGCCGCGAATATGAAAGCACCCGTCAGGCGGAAGAAAGTTTTCGTACCTGGGCACAGCGCCAGGAAAAAGACTATTTTGCCAAGCTGTTACAGGATCTAACGGTGATTAGCGGTCCGGACAGTGAGGAGCTGTCAAAAGATTTTGGCGAAACAGAAGACTTCCGTGTGCTGGCATTGGGCGGTGGTGAATGCATGGGTGCAAAACATGATGTGGTGTCGGCGAATTTCTCCGAAGCAGCACATGAACGGGAATACCGCCGGGTGTTTCAATTGGCGAAAAAAGAAGATCAGGCGCTGGACTGTGCCGAAGCCATTGCGCGTTTGATCACGCAGGCATTGCTCCATGCCGGCGGCGAAAAAGTTTTGCCGGATGACCTGGTGGAGCTTGCCGGGAAAGTCGAAAAACAGAACGATGCGACGCAGCATATTGCCGAATCACTTACCGTGTTTATCGGGGAAATACAGGCATTGCGTGCGGACTTTGATGATGCCCGGTTTGAACGACTGGCAAATGCACAGGATCTGTGGACCGTGTTAGTGGCAAGAGCCTGTGAGTCGGTGGATATACAACTGGATGTACAGGCATCGCTGCCGGAAGTCAGCCAGCTGGTCGCCGTGGGTGAAGAAAAATTACAGGTATCTGCATAGTTTTTTGCACAGGTATCTGTCCAGGCACTAATTTGATTAAGGAGAATGGAAATGTTGGTGGATAAAAAAGTAAAGTCAGTTATCTCTTTGTTGAATAATATTCAACGGGACTATGCACCGGCCGCTTTGGCCAGCAGTTTCAGTATTGAAGACATGTTGCTGTTGGACCTTATCACCAAACATGCGCCGGATATCAATGTGTTTACTCTGGACACGGGTCGCTTGCCCGCAGAAACCTATAACCTGATGCAAAAAACCCATGAAAAATATGGGTCGGTAGTAGAGGTTTATGCGCCGGATTGTTCGGTGCTTGCGGAATATGTGCAGACGCAGGGGCCCAATGCTTTTTACAATAGCGTCGAACAGCGCAAACAGTGCTGCGCTATACGGAAGCTGGTGCCGTTGAAGCAGGCATTGTCTACACGGGAAGCCTGGATTACCGGGTTGCGTAAGGAACAATCCGTTACCCGCACTGACCTGC
>JALSGT010000078.1 GCA_026982555.1 Chromatiales bacterium | reverse complement strand
CAGCACCGAGCTGGGCCGCCCCGGCATGACGTGGTGGAAGATTTTGGTGATGGGCACATTACGGCTGAATTTGAATTGCGATTATGACCGGCTACAAGAGCTGGTGAATCATCACAATACCATCCGGAAAAATTAACAGAAAATTGGAGTTTGGCCCGAGAACGGAAGGCGCTGAAGAAAATAAAGCCGTTGGAGTAATGATATGTTACCAAAATTGAAAGAAGCAAAGTATCAGGGCGGTTACCGTGTCTGGTTAAAGTTTGCGGATGGAGTTGACGGCGAAGTCGACTTTGAAAGCGAGTTGTGGGGCGAGATGTTCGAACCATTGAAAGATACTGCCCGATTTGCAGAACTAACGCTTGATGATGAACTTGGAACCATCGTATGGCCAAGTGGAGCTGACTTTGCACCAGAATTTCTTTACCAACAGTTATGCCCTAACTATGCGCTCAAGCCGACGCCAAAAAGCGGCGCGGCTTAGCGCTGACGTTAGAACCCCACATTTTTTTAACAAAACTTTTTTGTTCTCTAGCGCCCAGCGCATCAACGAGACGCCTTGTCAGCATCATCAAGACTTCGTTAAAGTTCAGAGAGCGAAAAATAGGGCAGAGGTTTCAATGGTGAGTGCAAGCCGGCTAAAAGCAGCGCCATCCCGCATGTTCCCCGTTCTGTTCCTGGAGGTTTCAACAAAGTAAAATGTAACGCCATCGTTCAGAGGCATCTTCAATAGGGGTCAATCTTATTGTATTATGATATTCAACATAGATGCGTGCTTTCCCATGTTGTTAAGTGTCTTGCAAACTCATACCCAAACTGAACATGGAAATGATCTTGCGTCCGATTTCGTTGATGAACTACGGCTCAAGCGAGCTGGCACGATCACGCGGCGTGTCCCGCCGCTTTGGTGAGTTCGCCGCACTATTTGTTAGAGCTTTTTCCGTTGCCATTTGAAAGATCATATTTCTCTTGTGACTGAAGCACCTGCTCGATATTTTGTTCAGACCAGATACGAATATCTTCCAATACTTTAATCAGCGTGGTGCCAAGAAAAGTGAGTGAATATTCTACCTTGGGCGGAACAGTCGGGTATATTTTCCGGTTTACCAGGCCATCACGCTCCAACCCTCTCAGCGTTTGAGTCAGCATTTTTTGGGAAATTCCGCCTATTTCTCTGCGCAGCTCTCCAAACCGTTTTGTGTCATGCATTAATGAGCCAATAACCAGAACCGTCCATTTATCCGCTATGCGGTCGAGTACAAGCCTGGTAGGGCAGTTTTCGTTGTATACATCCCATTTAGCCAATGAGCTACATTCCTTCAGTGGTTTACTTTTGGTAACTACGGCACTTTTCAGTGCCTTCTTGCGAATGGTTACCGATTATGAATATTATCTTTACGGCTTCAATAACTCAACTATAGCGAGGTGAAAATTGCGTAATCAAAATCCCATTTACTTATTTCTGTTTTTTATTATTTTTTTGGTATTTGGAGGAAATAGTATGGCCAGCGATATTCAGAAAACAAATGAAGGGCTCATCGCCAGGTTTGCTGATAAGGTCTTTGTAAAAAAAGACTTATCAGGGCTAAACAAGTATATGCATCAAGACTATATACAACATAATCCGCTGGTGGAGCAGGGGATTGATGGTTTCAGGGGCTTCTTTCAAAACTGGTTTTCCGGTGTTCCAGATTTCAGTTACTCATTGAAAAAAATTATTTCCAATGAAGACCATGTATGGGTCTACGGCACTTACTCAGGAACGCATAAAGGTGAATGGCTGGGTATATCTGCAACCAACAAAAGCTATCGTTTTGATGCTGTTGATATATTTCGTATTGAAGATGGCAGGCTGGCTGAACATTGGGATGTTCTTGATATTTACGGTTTATTCAAGCAGCTTGGCGTTATTAAATAGGTCTATGCCAATCCCCGAAAGCGCCGTAAACTTCTCAAACCCTATATTGGCGGGGCCAACAGTGGCGCTGTTAGGTGAGGTGAAAAATGACTGTATCGATTGGTTTAAAATTGCCAGACTGATGCGAGGCGGTCATTTTTCACTGGTCTACGCCTGTCCAAAAGAGATGCGGTTAACCTGCGGTTTACTGTACTATGGGCTGCGAAAAATGCAGACAGCGGTGAGGCCGTGTTAAGAAATCCCTGTGTGATGTTCGATAACGTTGAAAGATTTTAGTGGGCTTCTGTATAGGTAAATACTTTCATTGTATTTACTCCACTGTTTCGATGTTTAGATCGTATGCAGCTTAGGGTTGATCGATAAATTATTGCTCCAATTTGACAGTGTGTCGTGTCATTGCGTTGATGGAAAAGCTATAAATACAAAAATAACAATTATTGTTCGAGCAATCCTTACCAGTGCCAGTACCTCAGTTTTTTTCGCGTTGAAATCCGCTGTCCGAAATTCAGTGGTTTGGGTTTTAATTTTCCGTAATCATTTTTCAAAAATGCTTCTGTGGCATTCAGTACCCGCTCACTGGAGCGTCCGTCGCGATAAGGATGTAGCCAGTCAGCGTATTTACGTATTTCAGACATCAGTTCCGGCGACAGGGTGAGTGCTGAGTCAATAGCACTTTCCAGTTCACTGGCTTCCTGGATATTTAATAAATGCGGTCCTGGATTACGATGGCGGCAAGTGACTACCGGCTTGTCTTGTAACATAAATTCAAAGACGACAGACGAAGTATCGGAGACCATTACATCCGCAGCTTTGAGCAAGGGAATAATGTTGTCTGTCTCTATAAAGCTGAGGTTCGATCCCTCTAATGCTTTATAGCTGTCCACAATAGCAGGAGGCATTTTGGGATGCAGGTTCACCAGCCAGTGCCAGCGACCTTCGTTGGCCAGTTGTGCAATCGTATCGTGTAGTCGTGGTGCGGCGGTGAGTCGGCGACTGAAGGTGGAGGTGTAAAGCACAATGGGTTTTTTGATGCCCAGTTGTTTGCGCAGGCCGGTTTGCTTGTCGGTTTGAAACAGTGGGTCAATTTTGGGCCAGCCGGTTTCCACGGCCCGGAAATAACCGTGTTGCTGTGCCAGTTGTTGAAATTTGGGTGTGGTGCTGGAGCCTTGTGTGCAGTACAGATCAAAGTCGCCACGAATACGAAAGTGTCCTATTTGTTCATCACGTTTTTCGGCATTGAAGCCATGAAACAGTTGTACTTTGGCTCCGGGGAAAAAGTAGGGCACCCAGTTGCTGGTAACGAATACCGCATCAGCCCGGTAGTCCATGACCTCTTTGGCTGTTTTTAATTGTTGTTCATCATTGTGTAGATATTCATCACTTACGCCGTGAACAAACCAGGCTGCTTCGTCTCCGCGCGCACGAATGGCGGCTTGCATTGGCCGGACAATGGAGTAGCCGTAGAGTTTGCTGACAAAAAACAGATAGCGCATCAGTTAAGTTTCAGTTGTGGAAAAATCCTGATGATTTCGTCAGCGGCACGTTTGCTTGCGAGGCCATCCAGTTGATCAAACATAATGTGATTGGCTTCGGCGCGCTGGGTTTGTTTGGCGTCAGGGTTGGTGAGGCATTGTTGGATGGCTTTATCGAGTGCATTGATATGCTCAATTTGCAGACTGAAGTCGCGGATCATTTTATGTACATGGGGCACAGTACGCTTTCCTTCCGGCATTTTGAAGGTGATCATGGGTTTGTCCAATGCACAACATTCGGCAAGGATGGAGCTGGCATCACCAATGCAGACATCAGCAATCATGATGTGAGGAAGAATGTCGTGGCTGCCCAGGTAATGTACGCCGGGTGTATTACGAATATTGTCGATGTGTTCGGTGGCGGTCCAGGGGTGTACGGTAACCAGCACATTATAGCGTTGTGCCAGTGGCGCAAGTTTATGAGCCCATTGGCTGACGGCGGAAAGCCCGGATTTATCCCAGGTGGCGGTCAACAAAATTGTTTTTTTGTTGGTGTTGAGCTTGAGGTTCCGATGGATTGCGGCCAATGTGTTTGCATTAATGCTGCCATCAAAGGCTGGGTCCAGTTTGGGATAGCCGATGGCCACACCGCAGTGAATGCCTGCGTCTTCTGCTTGTTTTACTTCGGTGCTGCTGGTCATAAAAAAACGATCCAGCAGGTTGTAACTGTCCGGGTTGGCAAAGGGCTTGAAATGATATGCGCCATGACGCATGCCTATTTTTTTGATGCTTGTTGCCGGAAAGCGATAGGCTGCCTGGCGACACATGATCACGCCTTCAGGAAAGCTGGGAAGACGTGAGGCGGTTACGCCTATGCTGGCCAGTTCCTGCTGGGCTTTGCGGTTTTTAGCCACCACGGGTAACGGTTTCAGGTGTTTCTGGATGGGGGCGAAGATTTGATGATCCAGAGTATTGGCGCAATAGAGCACCACATCTTCGGTTTTCCCCAGCCGGTGTTTAATGTGCCAGGCCAGGGTGTACGGAAGTTTGAACAGGTAATAGGCGGGAACCATGTTTGGTGAAGTTCTTTGATCAGGTCGTATTTACGGTCAGGTTGCGCGGGCGGTGTCAGCGACGATTTTTATAACCGATAGCGTGTAGCTGCCGATGGCCACTTTGATTTTGTTCATTCACTGCTCCAGTGGATGTGTATTCGGTGAGGATAGCTGAAAAAAGGGGCCATTATCGCTATATCGCCGTATGGTTGCAATCAACTTCTATGGTTCCATTTTGTTTTTCCGGGAGCGGCTAAATGGTCCTGACGTGTACAATGGAGGCGGGTTGTATCCTGATAAAACAGCCTGTAGGCGTTCAGTCTGTCATTGTTGAGTTAACATGCTGATACCACGCTTGAAACATCAGGATCGTCCAGAGCTTTGAATAACTTTTATTGTTACGCTGGCAATCCTGCCATAACTGCCGTACGGGTTTTGTGTTAAATATACCGTCGTTGTCCAGGCGTTCTTCAGACAACAGATCCTCCGCCCAGTCTTTGAGAGGTCCGTTAATCCAGTGTTGTACCGGTGACCCAAATCCCTGTTTTGGTCTGTCTGTCAACGTTGTGGGTACATACCTTTCGAGCACTTTGCGCAATACATGTTTACTTTTGCCTGCTCTCATCTTGAGGTCGGCCGGGAGACTCCAGGCGAATTCTACAATGCGATAATCAAGGATGGGATTTCGTACCTCCAGGCTCGCTGCCATGCTGGCACGGTCCACTTTTACCAGTACATCATCTGTCAGGAAACTGGTGAAATCCAGCAGCATCATTTCTGCTTCAGGGCTGGACAGACCAAGCGATTTAATGCGTGCAATATTTTCAAGCACAGGACTACAGCTGTTTTTTATCAGCCGCTCCGGGTTGATAAACTTGCATACCCGGCTTTGATAAAGATCCAGAATATGGTTTGCGCGTATGGTTGCAATGTGTTTGAGCAATTTACATTCTAACTGTGCCAGACCACTGGCCGCGACCACAAGCTGACTCAGTGATGCTCGAATAAAATTCGGCAGGTTGCGATTCAGATGCCATAATTTTCTGTTACTCAAATAACGCTTATATCCATAAAATAATTCATCACCACCATCACCGGTCAACGCTACGGTGACTTTTCTTTTTGCCAGCCTGGAAACAATGCAAGTGGGTATTTGTGACGAGTCACCAAAGGGCTCATCAAAGATATGCGGTATTTTTGGCAGAATATTTAGTGCGTCAGTTCCACTGACATATAATTCCGTATGATCCGTATTCAGGTGCATGGCAATTTTTTTGGCGGCTGCGGTTTCAGATTTATTGCAGCCCAAAAAACCAATCGAAAAACTCTTTACCGGGTTATTGCTTTGAGCCTGGGCAATGGCCGTTACTGTGGATGAGTCAATTCCACCGGACAGCAATACCCCCACGGGGACATCCGATATCATGCGCATCCTGACAGAATCACATAGCAAATCATCCAGTATTTGAATGGCATCATGCTCAGTGCCAATGAACGGGGTGTCCATGCATGATTTTGCCACGGTGTAAGCTGACCAGTATTCAATAACGTTCTGATGGGTTGCTGAATCCCTCATAAGATCTTCAGGTGTTACTGATATCATACAGCCCTGCGGCAATTTATAGATATTTTTATATATTGAATAAGGTGCAGGGACATAGTTGTATTGTAAATACAGAGACAATGCATCGGGGTTAATTGTTTTGTTGAACGATGGATGCCTGGTCAGGGCTTTAAGCTCAGAGGCAAAAATAAACTGGTGGCCAGCTCTGCCATAATAGAGAGGCTTTTTACCGATGCGGTCTCTTGCCAGCGTCAGTGTTTTTTTCTTTTTATCCCAAAGCGCAAAGGCAAACATACCATTAAAGCGTTGCAGCGATTTCTCAATGCCCCAATACGAAATAGCTGCCAGCAAAACTTCCGTGTCCGAATGTCCGGAAAATGTTGCACCAAGATCCTCAAGCTGTAGCCGCAAGTCGGGGAAATTATAAATCTCACCATTGAATGCCACAACATATCGGGTGCATGCCGAATGCATTGGTTGATGGCCACATGCAGATAAGTCCTGAATAGATAATCTTCTGTGGGCCAATGCCACGCCAGCTTTGTCAGCCCAGACACCATTATCATCAGGACCGCGATGAATGAGAGCGCTGGCCATTGAGTGAGCAATGCCTTTCAATGAGGCGGCTGTTTCATTACCTGGGAATCGTGACAGGATTCCAGCTAATCCGCACATATTGCCGAGACAATAATAAATGACAGTATACAGAGCGGTATTTGGCGGGGTTGGATATGATGCCCCTGGCATATATTAATAACTGCCGGTTTTTTATGTGGCGGATAATTGGTTCTGTATTCACCTTTTTGTAAAGGTATCATTTGATTATTCATCTGCAAATTTCAACAAGTTGCGACTGGTCATTAAATGGAAAAATCATCAAAACAAGAGTTGATGCCAATAGTGTAAAAAACGATAGCTGTTGGTACATGTGAGTCTCTTGCAGGGTGTTGTGAAACTTGTTTATATCAACGTAATCTTTCACTAAAGGAAAGTTGCGTTTCAATATTTCATGTACTCTAGCAGTGAGGTATTAACCTTTCCATTACTATTTAGTAATGTTTATGTATTTCTTGTGTCGAGGCATCATTAATACAGAACGTAAGATATAAATCTTTTAAAGAGATATAAAGATAAAAAGGTATGTTGTGAAGTTTTTTCAAGACAATCCTGGTTTTTAAGCATGATCAGATCATAGTGAGAAACGTTAAAGTTATGTGTGGCTGCTTGGCGGTGCTGACTTGAGGGTGAGTGTTACAAAGCCCATATTTTTTATTGATAGAAGAAGGGTTGTTTATCATTTGAGTGAGTCATCACGGATGTATATGCCCCTGATATTTGAATGTGAATTGAAGATTGGGGCTGAATAATAAAAAACCTAAGATAAAGATACAGAGAGTGCAAAGGGTTTTTAAGGTGACGAAAAAAGAGATAACAATATTTTTTTGACTTACGGTATTAAAAATACGAGACGCTCTTTTTTATTTTTTTGAGGAATCAGCCAACAGGTAATCTGCGATAACGCTAGGGTAGCTTGAAAAACTCATACTAGACTGCGGGTTTGTTCAATGCGATGAATTCAAACAGGGCTGCGGAAGCATTACTGATTATAGCCGGTCAGTGCTGGCCATGAAGGGCGGCAGCTGGTAATCGCTGATATCGGCAATAAACATGTCATGGGCATTGCACCCGGTTTCCAGTTTGCGCCGCTGTGTCTGGTAACGACTCTTGATGCAGGGAGGGTTTGTCTGGCGCAGGCAGCATGTCCGGGTCGGGGTTTTAATATCGGAATTGAGCCTGTGCTATCATCCGCCCGATTGTTTGAGAAACAGATGCCCCGATGATGACCTGGAAAACAAGAACCTGATATGAGCATAAAAAATCTTCCTGATACCACCCGTGCAAAGCTTCTGGTTGTGGGTGACATCATGCTTGACCGCTATTGGAGTGGTGGCACTTCGCGTATCTCTCCTGAAGCTCCGGTGCCCGTGGTAAAGGTGGAAGGCTGTGAAGAGCGTGTGGGTGGTGCGGCCAATGTGGCACTGAATATTGCTGCGCTGGGCGCGCAGGTGTCCCTGGGCGGTATTGTCGGTGCAGACGAAGCGGCACAAACGCTGGATAGATTGCTGACCAGCAGTGACATTCGCAGCCAATTATTACGCCGCAATGACTGCACTACCATCACCAAGCTGCGAGTGATGAGCCGTCATCAACAGCTTATTCGCCTGGATTTTGAAGATCACTCGCAAGCCAGTGGTGCAGGTGAGCTGGCAGAAAAAACAGCAGCCAGTTTCGATGGCATCGATGTACTGGTGCTCTCTGATTACAACAAAGGCTCCCTCAATGCGGTGCATGACATTATTCGTGCTGCACGCGAAGCCAGGTTGCCCGTGCTGGTAGACCCTAAAGGTAACGACTTTGCTAAATACAAAGGCGCAACGTTGTTGACCCCCAATCTTGGCGAGTTCGAGGCAGTGGTGGGCCATTGCGTGGACGATGACGAACTGGTGGCCAAAGGTGAGGCGCTGCGCGACAAGCTGGAATTAGAAGCGATTTTGATTACCCGCAGTGAGTGTGGCATGACGTTGCTGGTGCAGGGCGAAGCCCCATTGCATTTACCCACCCGTGCGCGGGAAGTATTTGATGTCACCGGCGCGGGTGATACGGTGATCGGCGTATTCGCCGCCATGCTGGCTGCGGGTGAAAGCATGGCCAATGCCGCCACCCTGGCCAATGCCGCCGCCGGTGTGGTGGTGGGCAAGCTGGGTGCTGCAACAGTGTCTGTGCAGGAGTTGGACGTCACTATTCATGAGCAAGGCAGCGTGCAGCGTGGTGTTACCCATGAAGCGGATCTGTTGGATCTTGTCGCCGAAGTACGCGCCCGTGGTGAAACCGTCGTGATGACCAACGGTTGTTTCGATTTGTTGCATCCCGGCCATATCACTTATTTGGAAGAAGCCGCTGCGCTGGGTGATTACTTGATCATTGCCGTTAACGATGACGACTCTGTGAAAAACCTAAAAGGTAAAGGCCGTCCCATCAATGCACTTGAAGATCGTATGCACATGCTGGCCGCACTGTCCTGTGTGGACTGGGTGGTGCCGTTTTCCGAAGACACGCCGGAGCGTTTGATCTGCCATGTGTTGCCCAGCGTGCTGGTGAAGGGTGGTGATTATCTCCCGGAACACATTGCTGGCCACGATTGTGTGGTGGACAACGGTGGCGAAGTGAAGGTGCTGAGCTTTAAGGCGGGTTATTCATCCACCGGAATGATTCAACGTATTTGTGACCTGGGAAACAAAAAATAAGGGACGTTATTTCATGCCTGTTTCTGAATAGCCAATACGTCTCAAGACATCCATGCGGCAGTTTTATTTTTACCTAACCGCTGAGCAGCTGATTCAGTTTCCTAATAACATCTTCCACCAAAATTCGCTCCATTGCCTCCGCATTGCGTACCCGTTGTCCCCACGGTACTTCATCAACATTTTTATCCATCTCTGCTTGCAATGCCTCCGGGTATTTATTCACTACCCATTGCTGGCTCAAATACGGTCCGGTACGTTGCGGGTTGGAGGTGACGTATAGTCCGACGACGGGTGTACCAACGGTGGTGGCCATGTGCGCAGGGCCGGAGTCAGGGGAAATGAGTACGCTGGCGCGTTGAATAATGGCGAGTAACTGTTTCAGATTGGTCTGACCAATGAGGTTGATCGGGGTATGTTTGCTCAGTGCGCTGATCTTTTCACCGTAGTCTTTTTCCAGCGAACCGGGGCCGCCGGTGAGCACTACGGTCATGCCGTGTTTTTCGGCGGCGTAGTCGGCAATTTGTGCGTAACCTTCGGTGTGCCAGTTGCGCCAGTTACGGGCGCGGTTGCTGGAGCAGGGACTGATGGCCAGCACGGGTCGGCCATCCGGCAGCCGGGCCTGCACAAATTCCTGTGCCTCGGCGGGAACGGGAATGTCCCAGTGTGGGGTAAGGTCGCTGACCCCCATTGCTTCGGCAAAGCCAAATAAGCCATCCATCACATGTTGCCGTGGTTTTTCGGCAATACGTGCGCTGGTAAATAGCCATTGGTAGTCTTTGGCGCGGGCCTTATCGAAACCCAGTTTGATGTCGGCGGGGATTAACAGGCTGGCAATGCTGGCGCGAATGGAAATCTGCATTTGCAACAGGACATCGAAATGCTGGTCTTTGTGCCGTTGTTGCAGTGTTTGCCGCAATTCTGCATAAGCGCGCCAGCCGCGACTTTTGTCAAAGATGATAAACTCAATGTCTGGCAGGTCGCCTACCAGAGTGGCTTCGAGTTTGCCAATGATCCAGGTAATGCGGGTCGTTGGCCACTGACGCTGAATACTGCGCACTACCGGTACGGTGTGACAGATGTCACCCACCGCCGAGAGACGTAGAATACACACGCTATTAGGTGCGGCGGTAAAGGGCAAAATTGGGGTGGGCAACGGCATCTTATTCTTTAGTCGAGTGAATTACATGAATCCTACCGAAAAGCACGATGGGGCGCAGCACGTTCTGTACGATGCCGATCAATTGAGCGATATAAAACCGATGATGTTTGATCCGCTTGCCTTGCAGCAGGCAGGATTGGTGCAAGGCAGTGCCGAAGGACGAGGCACCACGCACTTCATTGAACTGGACGGCAAACCCTGTGTGTTGCGTCATTATCGACGCGGCGGGCTGGCGCGGTTGTTAGGTGATTGTTATTTGCGCCGCGCCCTGTCACAAACACGAGCCTGGCGTGAATGGCATTTGTTAGCGAATCTGTCAGCACAAGGGCTGCCCGTGCCTCAACCTGTTGCAGCACAAGTGATCACCCGCGGATTGTTTTACCGGGCTGATCTTGTGATGCAAAGACTGGGAGGCACCTGCTCTTTGAGTCAGGCTTTGAAAGGCGATTCCGCGTTGCCCGGGAAACAGTGGAAAGCGATTGGCCAGTGCATTCGGCGTTTCCACGCTGCGGGTGTTTATCATGCAGACCTTAATGCGCACAATATTTTGTTGGGGGCTGACGAAAGGGTGTGGCTCATCGATTTCGACAGAGGGGAAATCCGCCCGTCCGCCAATGATTGGCAACAGGCTAATCTGGCGCGCCTGAGACGCTCGCTGGATAAGCTGTTGACTTTGCAACAGGCCTCACACCAGGTGTTTCATTTTACAAATACGGACTGGCAACAGCTTATGCTGGGCTGGGAGGCTACCCCAATATCCGTTTCATTGACCCATTGATTTGGTCGGATATGTCATTAAATACAGTTAGACAAAATCTAAACTTCTCGTGTAAAATGTGGACTCAGTCTAAAACAGGGGCGAATTTTTCGTAACCCTGTCATTGAACACAAGAGGAGATTGTTGTGAACGTTTTGTTGAAATCCGTGTTACCGATTTTTTTCGGCGTCACGCTGACGGTTTTATCTGTAACTGCTTCAGCTTTTGAGGTTCTGCCGGAGGTCGCTCCGGCCCCCGCTGATAACCCGACCACGCCTGCCAAAGTGGAGCTGGGTAAACAATTGTATTTTGATCAACGCTTGTCAGTGAATGGCACTGTGTCCTGCAATTCCTGCCACAGTGTGATGGCCAACGGCACCGATAACCGTCCGGTATCCGTAGGCGTGTTCGACAAACGGGGAGGTCGTTCGGCACCCACAGTATGGAATGCGGCTTTTCTTTCGACCCAGTTTTGGGATGGCCGTGCCGCCAGTCTGGAAGATCAGGCCAAGGGACCCATTCTTGCCGGTGTGGAAATGGGAATGCCGAGTGAAGCAGCCGTAGTCGCACGGTTGAAACAGATTCCGGGTTATGTCACACAGTTCAAAGCAGTATTTGGAGGTAAGGATTCTCTTACTTACGACAATGTTGCTCGCGCCATTGCTGCTTTCGAGCGCACGTTGATTACGCCCAATTCCCCGGTGGACCGTCATCTGAAAGGTGACAAGTCGGCGCTATCGGCCGCAGCTAAACGAGGTATGACGCTGATGGAAAAAGTGGGCTGTACTTCCTGTCACACGGGCCCGAATTATTCCGGCCCGGCCAGCTTGCCTGTGGGCAAGGGTTTCTTCCAGAGGTTTCCCAGCTTTCCCAGCAAGTACGACAAGCAATATGACCTGAAAGCTGATCTGGGCCGCTACGAAGTGACCCAGGCCGCTGCGGACAAACACATGTGGCGGGTTCCCACTTTGCGCAACGTGGCGCTTACCGCCCCGTATTTTCACAATGGCTCAGTGCCGACTCTGGATGAGGCTGTGCGTGTAATGGCGAAGAGTCAGCTTAATAAAGTGCTGACGGATGCCGAGGTATCTGACATCGTGGCCTTCCTTGACGGTCTCAATGGTGAGTTCCCAACAATTACCATGCCGCGTCTGCCAGAAACGCCGAATGGTACGTTGCTGGAAGAATAGTCCGGGTTATCAAAAATGCATGGCCGGGTCATCGAAAGGTGGCCCGGCTATTTATAGTCAGCTCTCATATTCGTTATTATTATGCGTTGATTTTTTTATCTCTTCTTCAAGAACCTGGATAGCACCACTGATTCTCAGCATAGTCTTCTGTACATTTATCCGTTTATTATCCAGTTCAGCCAGCGTTTTCTTTCCATTTTCAAATTCAACACTCAATTCTTTGAGACGCTGTTCTAATTGGTTTTGCATTATCAATTACCACACTTTTTTAACTGGTTTGGGATACGTTCCCGTCAAATATCAAATTCGCTGACCGGTTTTAACCCGGCGCTGGTTGATAGCACTCACCTCGAAGATAATCTCCTTGTCAGAAATTGTACCGCTAACCGTGGTCGGGGCGCTGGTAAGGCCAATATCCCGAAGCGTAAATTTCCACACTTTTCCCTCTGACCAGGCATTGCCCGCGTAGACAACTTCACCTGTCGTTCTTGTAACAATAATATCGATACCAGATTCTGACAAGTTTGTCATAACAATATTGCGCACAGTGCTGATGGATTCTTCAGGGCTGCGTATAGCCACTATGCCACTTATCTGAGAACGGCTTTTCAGATTTTTCAGAAGAGCGCCGGGCTTGAATTCATCGTTCAGGAATAATGTATTTCTGGTTTTTCCGCATGTTATCTCGAAGCCAACATCATTACTTAGCTTAAGGCCGAAAGTGTTGTCTCTCAAAGACTGAATGTTTTCCCGTAATTTTTTTTTGCTCAGGGGGCTTGATTGCAGTTTTATCCATTGAGCACCAAGTGCCTCTTTGATTTTTTCTGAATCTATAGAGGCACTCTTGATGCGATAGCCAATAAAAAGTCTGGCAAATGTCAGTGTGTGTTGAAAGCCGGGGTCGTTATTTGCAGAAAGGGAATCTAATGCCTTTATGCTTTTTTCAGTGCCGATACGTCCCATTGCCTTGATGATTTCACGCTGCAAGTGGCCACCGGTTTTTCCCAGTGCCTGAATGAGTGTTTTTTCACTTTCTTTATCTGCGAACTTTCCCAGGCCGGAAGCCGCGGCGATACGTGTTGCATTTAATTCAGTTGAGTCCAACAGTATTTTTGCGAGCACCTCTGAAAAAACACGACCTTTTGCAACCTGAATAAAGGCATTGACCGCACGTTTACGATTGACAGGTGATTTACCCTTTTCTTTATTGGAAAGTATTTTTGTCAGTGTATCGATCTCATTTTTATCCAGACTCAGGTTTCCATTAATGCAATCCAATGCCTGATCAGAAACAATCCTGGTCAACTTGGGTGATAAAGCAATCATGACTTTCTCCTTTTAACAGTTGGAAACGGAACAATGGTCTTTCATTGTGCTTCCCTGGTTGTTGGTAAGGTTCAGGCTGGTGGCGTTAATTGAGCCTATTCCATCACCATCAGAATCATCTCCCATCAAGTTGGTGATATCACCCGCGTGAGACAGCCCAAGATAATGTCCAACTTCATGGCCAAGGAGTATGCCGGTCATAAGGTCACTGCCAAGCAGTTCCAAAACGGAACCAGTGCGTCCTTTGGCGTCCTTATCACAGGGGCCATCGACGTTACTCCAGCCGCTGGCATCAGTAACGTTAGTGACAAAAAATACATCCAGTCCATCATTAGGGCCGGAATAGTCCTCTGTTAAGTCTGTCGCTTCACTGCCATCAACGACCGTATATCCACCTGCTTCACTGCTGGGAATATAACGCCAATAGAGTTTGCGAATGCCGAAGTTTTGTTGTGCATAAATACCCCGGGCCACATCAATTGCCGCCTGCATGCGCTGGGTGTCAGCCTGTGTAAACTCACCGGAAAAATCCGGTTCGTGGCCCACCAAAAACAGGCAGAGGTTACAACTGGGACCTTGAATCAGTTTAATATGATTTTTGAGCGACAGATCCCGGTTCATCGTTCCCCAGATATAGCCATACACATCCCGGCGAATAGAAAAACTACCGGACAAATCCAAACAATTTTCCGCCACACTTCTTACGCTAGTCACAGAATATTCTCCTTTAACGTCGTTATGTTGAATATTTGATTATCGCTTGCGTTACTGTAGAGCGACCAATACAGGAATAAGACCGGTGCCATGCTCAAGAGGCGCCAATGCTTTTCCAATGACAGCACCGAAAGCTTTTTGGGTGTCGTCAGCTTTCATGGCGTGTCCCGGAATATTTGCCGTTGTGAGCAAGTCACCAATGTGGATTGAGTTATTTTCAGCGGTAACCAGACAGTAGACTTTCCCCATCATGGCTATGGGACTGCGATTACTTTCCCCTGCCTGCTTATCCAGCACGAGTCCAGGTTTGTAATGTCCAGCACCTGAAATAATGCCGACTACACGTTTATCGTAGGCAACGTCACTAGGTTGTAATAAGCCATCTTCGTCCAACACCATAACACTGCCTGGGGTGGCGTCCACTGATTCGGCAATGGTGAATTCTTCAGCAACATCCGCATTTCGTAATGTAATATCACCCGCGTTGGCGTCCAGGTGAATTGACGCTTCAGCGGTATCATGATTGTCTGTGGCTGAACTCGAAAACAGTAAAATATCTCCATCGGTACCATTGCCACCCATCCAGAGATTTCCACCATCGCCATCGAAATGGAACGTGGCATCACCGGTATCGTGGTTGTTGCTGGCATTGGCAGGAAAAATCATCAGATCACCGTCTTTCCCGTTGCCACCCATCCAAAGATTTCCACCATCGCCATCGAAATGGAACGTGGCATCACCAGTATCGTGATTGTCGCGGGCATTGGCAGGAAAAATCATCAGGTCGCCGTCTTTACCATTGCCACCCATCCAGAGATTTCCACCATTGCCATCGAAATGGAACGTGGCATCACCAGTATCGTGATTGTCGCTGGCATTGGCAGGGAAGATCATCAGATCGCCGTCTTTACCATTGCCACCCATCCAGAGATTTCCACCATTGCCATCAAAGTGGAACGTGGCATCACCAGTATCGTGGTTGTTGCTGGCATTGGCAGGAAAAATCATCAGGTCGCCGTCTTTCCCGTTACCTCCCATCCAGAGATTTCCACCGTCACCATCAAAGTGGAAAGTAGCATCACCGGTATCATTATTGCTGCTGGCATTGGCGGGGAAAATCACTAAATCGCCGTCTTTGCCATTGCCGCCCATCCAGAGGTTTCCGCCATTAGCATCTAAATGAAAGGTGCTGGAACTGTCATTGTTGAGATCGCCTTCCGATGGAAACAGCAGGACATCACCATCTACACCATTCCCACCCAGCCTCATGTTTCCGCTGGTGCCACTGAGTGCAGCTTTGCTTGCATCGTCATCCAGAATTACGTCATCTATACGAATGCTCATCGTTCGATCCTCCAATTTTCTGGTTTAAAGGAATAATTATTTTGTGAGCCCGAAATAAGCTGATAATTACCAGTTCTGTCACTAATTTAAAAAATTACGGACATGGTCTTTTACTCATGCTATTTCCATTATCCATATATCACGCTTTAATCGAGCGGATATTTCATCGGAAGCTTGGGGTTCTTACGCTTCCCAAGTATTGTGTGTGCAGTTACTTCTTTGAAGCCTGCTCGAACTTAAACTATTTTTGGAAGGAAATATGTGAAAAATTCACGTCTGAAAAACGTTGTTGCGACAGTGAATTAATGGGGAGTAGATAACAATGTTATGAATATTTTTTTAGATTTTCTGATTTTTAGCATTTAACTCACAAAGTCTGGAAATAATTTGCAGGTAATCATTCAGCACAGAGTCCTGTTTCAATAATATCTGTTCTGCTTTTTTACCAAAAACAGCAGCGCTTTGCGGGCATGCCAACCAATCACTTAAGGTCTCGCGCAACGCTTGTTCATCCGTTACCTGTTTTGCACCGCCAGCCTGCAATAACAGCTGAGTTTCTTCGATGAAATTCGTCATGTTTGGCCCGAAGATGATGGGTTTGCCCAGTCGTGCGGGTTCCAAAATATTATGGCCGCCGCGAGGGACAAGTGAACCGCCCATAAATATGTATTCCGCACTCATCATAAAACTTTCCAGTTCACCCAATGTGTCAGCGAGATAAATTTGGGTGTCGGCATTGATGGCATCATTGCGACTGCGTACAGCAATGGCTTGATTTGAATATTGTTTGTGGAGTTGTTTGAGAATATCGGTCCGGCGCTGGGGGTGGCGAGGGGCGATAACCAATAGTCGCCCTTGTGTTTGTTGTGCCATTTTCTTCCAGATGCGGGCAAGTTGCTGTTCTTCGTTATCATGTGTGGAGGCGGCGAGTACATAAGGGCGGCCAAGGTCGATAGCTTGTATTTCGGCAGCATTATTGCTGTTAGCCCATTTGATATTACCGAGTAAATGTACTTTGTCCGCAGGTGCGCCTAACTGAATATAAGCGCCAGCATCATCTGCTGAGCGTGCCAAAATGGCATCAACATTTGTCAGGGTAATGGCATAAAGTTTTTTTATCCAGGCTGCCGTATCACGGCTGCGTGAGGAAAGTCGTCCGTTGACGATAATCAACGGAATATTTTGCTGGGCAATGTTTGCAAATAAATTGGGCCACAGTTCCGTTTCCATGATCAATGCGGCACGGGGTTTTACTGCCCGCAAAAAACGCTGTGTTGCACCGGGCCAGTCCATGGGCAAATAAATATGTTGCACGTCCGCTGGCAGACGTTGTTGCGCGAGTGCGGCACCCGTGGGCGTGACTGTGGTGATGATTATGGGAATATGCGGAAAGCGTTCCCGCAGAGCCGCTATTAATGGTTTGGCAGCGATGAGTTCACCCACCGAGGCGGCATGGAGCCATAACGGGGCATCTGTGTGCCGTGGCAGGCGGACGCCGAGCCGCTGCCAGAATAAACGCCGTTCTCCGGCACGCATGGCCTGCCAGGCATTAAACAGTAGAATAAGTGGCGCGAGCAGGCGCAGCAGCAGGCGATAACGAAACAGTCCTTTGTTCGTCACGGTTGTTTATCGCCTGTGCTTTGTGTTGCTTCGCGGCGTTGACGGTCACGTTCACGGGTGCGTTTTTTGTCGGCCCAGTCATACAGGCCGGG
>JALSGT010000077.1 GCA_026982555.1 Chromatiales bacterium | reverse complement strand
ACGGGGCTATTTTAAAATCTGGCATGGTTTTGGTCTCTGTTCTTGAATCTTTCAAAAATATATTATGGCTCGGCGGCAACAACCACACGAGGCAAATTGTCAGGATCGGGGACTTTACCCTATTGGCGAGGATATTTCAGCCATACTTGACCATCAGCGAATGAAGCCCACATGATCATTTTAGAGAGGAATACGTGCCATGCGAGCCATCTTTCCATTTTTGCTGACATTTCAAACAGGCTTGGCGGCCCTGCTGGGGCTCGCGGCAGCAGGCACAACAGGGGCTTCGGATATCGACAAGGAGAAGCGCTGGGCAGAGCAACTGCAAGATCAGCTGGTCGTAGGCGAGCCATTACGGCTCACCGCAGGACAACAGGATTTTTTTGCCCTGTATACACCCGCCGTCGGCAAATTGCAGCGTGGCGGGGTTATCCTGCTACATGGGCTGGGCGCACATCCTGACTGGCCTGATGTCATTTCTCCCCTGCGCAAAGATCTGCCTGAAACAGGCTGGAGCACGCTCTCGATTCAGCTGCCCATACGTCCCAACGAAGCGGATTTTACGGATTATCCCCCCTTATTCCCCGCAGCCAACGTACGCATTTCCGCTGCCATTCGTTACCTGCAAAAACAGGGGTTGCGCAATATCGTATTGGTGGGACACAGCCTGGGTGCGGCCATGGGCGCCTATTTTCTGGCACAAAAAGCACCAGACAGCGAGGCTGTGCGCGCCTTTGTGGGCATCGGCATGGGTCACGCACCGGGTACGGTGGCACACACGCCGGGTACGGTGGCACACACGCCGGATACCCTGGCGAAAATCACAGTACCCGTGCTGGATTTATACGGGACACAGGATTTGCGCGGTGTGCTGGGCTCCACCAAAGCGAGAGCAGCCAGCCAGGTAAATAATGCCGACTACCGGCAGCTCGCCATCACAGGAGCCGATCATTTTTTTCGGGGACTGGAGGCGACGCTGATCAAGCGGGTATCAAGCTGGTTGAGTCGCACGGCACCCGGTACGGAAGCAGAAAATAAATCCGAAATGGTGCCCTAATTACCCAAGGTCTTACGCAGAGTAAGATTAATGCTATTCGATGACCAGTTGACTTCATTGAGTCTGGCCACACCAACACTACCATCGGAAAAGAAAATCCTGTCAATGCCAGGGTCGGTACGCCAGGATTGTACAACAATACTCACGCCCCATGTCCAATACGCACGAGAAGATACGTCCTGCCAGCCCAGCTCCAGTACCTGCCCCCAGCCATCTGCTCTGTGCTCAAAACTCACCGGATGAGCGAAGTCGCTACGCAGATTCCAGTTGGCCTGGGCAGAGTAACGCACCCGGTGAGCTTCCAGGCGGACAAATACCGTACCAGCGGCCTGCAAATCCAGAAAAATATCCGCCCCCAGCCAGGGACCATACCATTTTGCATCATAGGTTGAGTTGAGCCCGGCGAAGGGACCCAAAGGCATGTTGCCGCCGACACCCAGCACCGCCGCATTGGAGGAATCCCATACCACTTGATTACCGTTACGCATACGTAAATCCTGATAGTGCCAGGAGTAACCCACCATAGGAACAATCTGCCATTGGTCAGCTATGCCGGTAGAAAATATCGCGCCCAGCCCGGCGGACAAATCCAGCATCTGGCTACCATCCGCACTGTTACTCGAACGGGAAAATTCCAGACTGCGGTTATCACCCGCATAATCAGAATCCCTGTTCTGCCCATCCCACACCCAGCCGTAACTTGCCTGACCACGGAAATAGATGTTTGTATCATTGCTGCCTGACAATTCGCCTCGAAGCTGTGTAATACCCAAGTCTTTCCATTCCAGTTCGGAAAGAATATCAGGGCCACTATTCACCGCACGGATATTCCAGTCCAGTGAATCCACACGATACCCCAGACTCAATGATCCACTCGCCCGTTCAGCCGCAGCCAATACCGCACCCGAAGGAAGCCCCAACAATACAAACAGGAATGCATGACGTGAACGTACAGAAATCATTATTTAGTGCCCCGTGCCTCGCGTATTCGCTCATAGGCGGCACGGATTTCATGGGTTTTTTCTTCTGCCAGTTTCATCATTTCTTCCGGCAACCCTTTGGCTACCAGCTTGTCTGGATGATGCTGATTAGTCAGTTTGCGATAGGCACGTTTTACTTCGGCGTCGCTGGACTCGCTGGTCACATTGAGAATTGCATAAGCATCATCCAGCGAGACCTGTTCAACCCTGCCACCTTTGGCCGCGTGTTGCTCGGCACGTACCATGGCCTCCAGACGATCAAAATCAGCCGTTGAAAAACCCAGCACATCACAGATAACCAGCAGCAATCTTTTTTCGGCGGGGTTCAGCTCACCGTCCGCATAAGCCGCATGCAACTGAATCTCAATGAACATTTGTTGCAGATTACGTGCGCGTCGTGTCGCGTTATGAAAACGCGTCAACATGTCCTCCAGAACAAAATCGCTTTCTTTGCCTTTGGAAAAAAGTGCGATGGCTTCGTGACGTGCCTGTTCAGGCAACCCCATGCGCGCCATGACATGCCGCGCCAGGGCAATTTCCTCTTCAGAGACCCGTCCATCAGCCTTGGCCAGATGCCCCATCACGGAAAAGGTGGCTTCAAAAAAGGCACGCTGAATCTCTCCATGACTGAGACCACCCAGACCTGCTGAAAAATCACCACTGAAATTCGCCAGCCCGCGATCAAACTGATGTCCTAACAGGACTCCGATGAGTCCTCCGAAGAGGCCACCCATCATGTAACCCAGCACACCACCAATTAATTTACCCCAAAAATTCAAACACTTTCTCCCCGACTATGCGTTTTTTCTTTCAGTTGTTTAAAGTAGTCGGCGATGCGCGCTCACCCTTTTGGGGTACGTTACAGCCAACAGGCACGGTTATCAGGGACGAAGTATACCGTGAATACGGCAGAGGGTTCAGGCATGTCACCACACAGAAGTCGTGACAGAAGGGAAACCGTTTATTTTCGGTGATGAAAGTATGGTCAGACCTGAACGGAAAACGGGGTGCAAAGCACCCCGTTTTAAAAAACGTCTTTAGATGCTGGCAGCATCAATCATAAAGCCTACCATGACAACGATAGCCAGTACGTTCGCAAACAGCGTTGCTTTAAGTTCCATAATAATTCCCCCTCCGAAAAGTTTGATGGTAGACGCATCTAATTTTTCCCGGTTGTTACCGTCGAAACCGGACAGAAATTAATGCGAGGTCAAACCTTAGCAAATTACCCAGATATTTATCAAGGCAATTTAGTCAAGTATTAACCATGAACTTTATACGCCTAAGGTTCACATGGACTACCCTGCCAGACACAAAAATATCCTTTGCTGTCATAAAGATAAGCGTAGGTTATAATGCTGAACAGTAACTTTGCAGCGGTAAACCTCAATGAGCAGAAAACACAGCCGCTAAAAATAATCGACGAAATATGTTTCAGGAGTGTCCCTGGTGACTGCACCCAACAAAAAATCAGCCGCTCATAAATCACACAGCAACAAACATTTTGTGTCGTGGTTTCGCGATGCCGCGCCATACATCAATGCTTTTCGCGGGCGCACTTTTGTGGTGGTATTTGGTGGTGAGGCCGTACAGGACAAAAACTTCTCCGGGCTGATCCACGATTTCGCCCTGCTCAACAGCCTGGGCATTCGGCTGGTACTGGTACATGGCAGTTATCCGCAAGTGGAGATGCGCCTCAAAGCACAGGCCAGTAAAACCACCTTTCATCAGGGGCTGCGCATCACCGACGACACTGCGCTGGCCTGTGTGAAAGAGGCTGTCGGTACCGTGCGTGTGGAAATCGAGGCACTGCTGTCCATGGGACTGGCTCATTCCCCCATGGCCGGGGCGCATATTCGCGTGGCCTCAGGCAATGTGGTGACAGCACGACCACTGGGTGTGCATGAAGGCGTGGATTACCTGCACACTGGCGAAGTACGGCGTATCGACGCCGAAGCCATTCATCATCAGCTCGACCAAAATGCGGTGGTGCTGCTCTCACCACTGGGATACTCACCTACCGGTGAAGTATTCAATCTCAGCGCCGAAGATGTGGCCACCTCGGCGGCCATCGCCCTGCACGCGCACAAAGTGATTTATCTGGCTGAAGGGCCAGGGTTGCGGGATGCACGCAAACGCCTGACCCGCGAACTCACCTTCAGCGCAGCACAGCAACTGCTCGATTCACGTCGGCGTTTACCCGACAACGTACGGCGCATTTTACGCAGCGCAGTAAACCTGTGCCTCAATGGCATTCCGCGCGTGCATATTCTCGACCGGCACATTGACGGTGCCCTGTTACAGGAGCTGTTCACCCGCGATGGCGTGGGTACGTTAATCAGTGCCGATGCTTACGAAGGCACCCGTCAGGCAGGCATCGATGATGTGGGGGGCATTCTGGAATTAATCAGCCCGCTGGAACAGGCCGATGTACTGGTGCGCCGTTCACGCGAACACATCGAAATGGAAATCGACCGTTTTACCGTCACCAAACGTGATGGCATGGTCATCGCTTGCGTTGCACTCAACCCGTTTAGCGAAAACAAAATGGCCGAGCTGACCTGTCTTGCGGTACACCCGGACTATCGGGGTGCAGCACGCGGCAACACTCTGCTGCAATTCGTTGAGCAAAATGCCATGCAACAGGGCATCCGGCAGTTGTTTGTGTTATCCACCAAAACCTCGCACTGGTTTCTGGAACGCGGCTTCAAAAAAGCAGATATCAAAATCCTGCCCATGAAACGACGGGCATTGTACAACTACCGGCGTAATTCGAAAGTGTTTATCAAAACGTTAACCGGGTAGTGAGCGGAGTGTTTAACACAAGAAACCATCCTGCTTGCCGTTGTTATGAATAAATGAAGCGGAAACAAAAAAGCACAAAAAATGTACAAAAAAAAGCGGCCGCAGCCGCCTTCGAATATTTTATGATTATTTTTATAAAGCACCTGCCGTCCGGACCAGAGGCCCGCTCAACAAGTGCATGGCAATTTAATGCAAGCCCTTAACAGAGTCAAGCGGCAGTTATCACAAGGATAAAACACCTGCATCATGTTAAAGCGTTTCCGTACACGACTCGCCGATGTCGATGCCTTGCCACAACTGGCTATACTGGGTTTGCTCAGCGGCCTGCTGGCCGGTGGTGTCATCATTTTATTTCGACTCACCATTGAATACATTCAAGCTGGCTTTTTACCCGGTGGTGGAACTGAAAACTATGAAGACCTGTCCGCTACCCTGCGTTTTTTATTGCCCACCGCTGGCGGTTTGCTCATCGGCCTGATTTTTCATGCGCTCAATACTGCGGGCGGCGGCAGCATACAAGTCGGCATTGTGCATGTGCTGGAACGATTAGCCTATCACCAGGGCCACATGCCACTGCGCAATCTTGTCCTGCAATTTGTGGGAGCGACCATCAGCCTTGTCAGCGGGCATTCCGTAGGCCGCGAAGGCCCAGGCGTACACCTGGGTGCAGCCAGCAGCAGCCTGCTGGGCCAGAGCCTGCGCCTGCCTAATAACAGCACCCACACGCTGGTGGCATGTGGTGCAGCTGCCTCCATTGCCGCCTCATTTAACACACCCATCGCCGGGGTGGTGTTTGCCATGGAAGTGATCCTCATGGAATACACCATTGCCGGTTTTGCCCCCGTGATTCTTGCCGCAGTAAGCGCTACGGTGCTGACCCGGTTTGTGTTTGGTGCTGAACCCGCCTTCTCCGTACCTACGTTACAACTTGCTTCATTGTATGAATTGCCGTATCTGCTGCTGATGGGACTGGTCATCGGTGCATTAGCGGCCGGGTTTATTGTTTCACTCAAATGGATTACCGAAACCAGCAGCAAAATCGTCATCTGGCAACGCATGACCCTGGCCGGGGCATTAACCGGGTTATGCGCATTAATTGTGCCGGAAATTATGGGCGTGGGTTACGATACAGTTAACCAGGCCATGCTCGGACAAATAGGCCTCGGTGTACTATTTATGGTTGTGTTGTTTAAAATGCTCGCAACCACCATTGGTCTCGGAATGGGATTGCCCGGCGGTCTGATTGGCCCCACACTGGTCATTGGCGCCGCCGCTGGTGGTATGCTCGGCCATTTTGCCGAAATGCTTTTTCCCGGCCAGGTAGCGTCACCAGGCTTTTACGCCATGCTTGGCATGGGCGCGATGATGGGCGCCACGTTACAGGCACCGCTCGCTGCACTGCTGGCCATGCTGGAACTGACCGCCAACCCGAATATTATTTTACCCGGCATGTTAGCCGTAGTGGTATCCGGCATTGTCAGCAGTCATTTGTTTGGGCGTGAATCAGTATTTCTTACCTTGCTGAAAGCCCGTGGACTGGATATGCGCAGCGATCCGGTGGCACAATCGCTGCGCCGTGTCGGCGTCGCCAGCGCACTTGATCCTTCATTTGCGCATGCACCGCGCGAATTAAGTATCGCGGCGGCAGACCGTTTGTTGGAACATCAACCACGATGGGTCATTATCCACAACGATGATGACAACGATGAAAAACCGGTTTTACTGGTCGCGGCAGACCTGGCGTTATTTATCAAGGCACAGCGGGAAACTTTCGATGGGAAAATTGACTTACTGGACATTCCTGCTCAACGTGAAAACGTGGCCAGCATCCCGCAACAGGCTACCTTGCAGGAAGCACTGGACCTGATGAACGAAAAAAGTGTTGATGTCCTGTGTGTCAACATTACTCCTGCAAATAACAAACTCAAAAACAAAAAAGCAGACATTATTGGTATCCTCACACGAGAAAATGTTGAAGCCCATTACCAGCGCAACATTTAAAATACAACATCGCTAATCAAACGGAAGAAAAACATGTTATGGATTAAAAGTTTTCACATTATTTTTATGGTGACCTGGTTTGCCGGGTTGTTTTATTTACCACGATTATTTGTATATCACGCTACAAGCGATGACCAGGTCAGTAACGAACGCTTCAAGATTATGGAACGTAAGCTTTTTGCTATTGCAACCATCGGTGGCATACTCACCATTATTTTCGGCTTCATCCTGTTACAGGGTTATGCGTGGGAAGCTTATTCCAGCCAAATGTGGCTGCACGCCAAACTGGGACTAGTGGCCATACTGGTGGTCTACCATATTTATTGCGCCAAGCTGGTAAAAGACTTCAAGCTCGACCGCAATCAGAAAAGCCATGTATTTTACCGCTGGTTTAACGAGTTCCCGGTCATCCTGTTAATCGTCATCATCATCCTGGTTGTGGTTCGGCCAGGTTAGCCGCCAGCCGACTGGCATCGGGCCACCACCACTCTGGCAAAAGTGCTGGTTCACTACCAGACTCCACTGCGCGCAACCAGCATTCGGCGTCCAGCAGGTGCTTCCCCCAGTGCGAGTAAAAACTGTATTGCCAGTTTTCTGATGCGCGCTGCGGGCTATCCCGTAACAAATCAAGCCCGTGCCTGAGATCAAAATACATATCCGCAAGGTTATCAGCCATGCGCTCACAGAGCTGCGGCCATTGGTATATCCCCACTGACATTGCTTTGTAAGCAGCATAGAGTTTACGGTCAGTCTGTAAATCAGCACTCAGGCAGAAAAACATGTCACAACGTTTTTCATCATCATAAACAAGAGCCGTATGGCCCACACTCGCCGGTGCCGATAACGCCGTTACCGCCACATGCAAACGCGGCAATAATTTTGTAAGCCGCTGAATCCAGTCGGCATCCCGCTCACTATCAATCAACGCACAATACTCACGCGCCACAGACGCCATACGAGCACACTGCAAAGGCATCTTTTTCATAAGGCTTCTCCACAATCACACATTTATCAATTTAAATGTCGATATTGATCATTAACGCCAAAATAAGTGTAGTCGAAGCCTTGTTCACCTGCCGAATCTGCTTGCATAAATTTGCGGGGAAGCCAAGCAGTCTCAGGCAGATACAGATAATCCCAGACTCCGCCGTTGAACGGCCTGTAGAGGGCGTTGAAGTTTGTGGCTGACAAAGAGCGCGATGAGGAGTCATAGCCTGCTATTGCGACGATGCGCAACGCGGCCAGACGCAAAAGGCAACGCGCTATACAGGTCGTAGCGACTCACTCAACCCGTGCGCTAAAACCACTCAACAAGCTATTGATCAAATATGTTAATACATCCTCGAAGCGGTCAACTGCGGAATCTAGGATAATCAATATGCGCATTAGTCTGCTGCTGGAGTGTTACACTTTGGCATAAACAATCACTACGCCCACCAAGGAGAGCGCAGTCATGAATGAAACCACCAGCACACCTGTGGTAATGAGTTTTGCCGGTACCGACCCCAGTGGTGGTGCCGGTCTTCAGGCCGATATTGAAACGTTGATCAGCATGGGCTGTCACGCCGCATCGGTAGTCACCGCCGTCACCGTGCAAGACACTCAACAACTGTTTCGTTATCAAGTCATGAGCCCCACTCTGCTCATTGAACAGGCACGCACCGTGCTGGAAGACATTCCTGTCTCCGCTTTTAAAATCGGTATGATTGGCAGTGCGGAAAATGCCGAAGCTATCCAGAGTATTTTGCTTGATTACCCCGATGTACCCGTCGTGCTGGACCCGTTAATCAGTGCAGGCGGTGGCGGTGAACTGGCAAATGACGAGCTTATCGACGCCATGGTCAACCTTTTGTTCCCCCTCACCACGGTGCTCACCCCCAACAGTGAAGAAGCCCGCGCTTTCGCCCCCGAAGCCGATACACTGGATGCCTGCGCGCAGGAACTGCTGGAACTGGGCAGCGAATTTATTCTCATCACCGGCAGCCACGAAAATACTCCGCACGTTATCAACAACCTGTACAGCGAGAGCCGTTTACTGGAAAGCTATACATGGGATCGCCTGCCCGGCACTTTTCACGGCACCGGTTGCACCCTGGCCGCTGCCATCGCTGGACTGCTGGCACAAGACCTGCCCATGACCAGCGCCATACTTGAAGCGCAGGAATTCACCTGGGAAACACTCAACAACAGTTACCGCATTGGCATGGGACAAAATATTCCCAATCGGTTGTTTTGGGCGCGTGATGATGATGACGAAAAAGAACAACCGCAACAGCTACACTGACAACATCAATGTATAACTACAAATTGACAGGCCTTTATGCCATCACCGATGCTACACAAAGAAACCCGCAACAACTCATCGCTGATGTTGAACAAGCGCTGCTCGGTGGTGCCCGTATTATTCAATACCGGGATAAAACCACACAACACGACCAACGTTGCGATACCGCCAGGCGGCTACGCAAACTCACCCGGCAACATGACGCCTTATTCATCATCAATGACGATGTAAACCTTGCCCGCAACAGCCATGCCGATGGCGTACATCTCGGCTGCGATGATTTAACAATCTCTGCTGCGCGTACACAACTCGGTTCTGATGCCATTATTGGTATCTCGTGTTACAACGATTTTTCACTGGCAAAACAAGCAACCCGTAATGGCGCCGATTACATTGCCTTTGGACGGTTTTTTCCTTCACGCACCAAACCCGACGCAATTCAGGCAAACATAAAAACCCTGCAAAAAGCCAAATGTGAATTAGACATTCCTGTTGCTGCCATTGGCGGCATTACCACCAAAAATGCTGCCACACTCATCAATGCTGGTGCCGACATGCTTGCAATAGTCAACGACGTTTTTTCACACGCCGACATCAAGGCCGCTGCACAGCGCTACCAAAAGTTCTTTACCGAAGAATAAAAATAAACGACAAACTCCGATAGACTTTAATCACATGAGGCGTGAAAACAGCACTCCATGGACCATCCAACGGTAAAAAACCAAGTTTGACCGAAGCAGTGATTGCCCATTAAAATGCGTGCGCTGAGTCAAGATCAGCATTATCGGAGCAGCTGACGGGTTCGAAATCACCTCACTATCCCCGGCAAACGCCCGTTTGCCGGGGATGATAGTTGCACTGAGCGTTGCGTCGTTGTCATGTTGAACTCTCCGCGTGCAACACGTTCTATACTTCCAGTATGGTTAACGGGAATTGAATGACATGACGACAAACAGTCCTGCAAACGACTCTGCAAACAAAAACACAGTACGGCCACCCGCTGTAGCGGGCCTGTTTTACCCCGCCGACCCTGCACAATTACACACAGACGTGCAGGCGTATCTTCACGCCAGCCATACATCCGACACGGGGCTCCCTCCCAAAGCCATCATCGTGCCGCACGCCGGTTACGTGTATTCCGGCCCGGTGGCTGCCAGCGCCTACACACAGTTGCTGCCCGCACGAAAACGCATTCAGCGCGTGGTGCTGCTCGGCCCTTCACACCGGGTACCCTTTCATGGTCTGGCCACCAGCAGGGCCGACACATTCCACACCCCGCTGGGCGATATCCCTCTCGACCGAACAGCGATCAACACACTTGCAGAACTGCCACAGGTACAGTGTCTTGACACCGCCCACGCCGAAGAACACAGCCTGGAAGTCCATCTACCTTTTTTGCAGGAAACTATCGACAACTTCCAGTTAGTGCCACTGGTGGTCGGTGATGCCCGTCCCGCCGAAGTGGCCGAAGTGCTGGAGCATCTGTGGGGTGGCGAGGAAACGCTCATCGTCATCAGTTCAGACCTCAGCCATTATCACGATTACGCCACGGCCCAACGCCTGGACCGTGATACCTCGGTCGCCATCGAACATCTACAGGCAGAAATCATACACCCCGAAAATGCCTGTGGTTACGCGCCCGTCTCCGGCCTGCTGTATCTGGCGCGTGCGCGTGGCCTGCACGCCCGCACCGTGGATTTGCGCAACTCGGGAGATACTGCGGGACCGCGGGACAGGGTGGTAGGATATGGTGCCTATGTCTTCCACTGATACCAACGCACCCGGTGGCCTCTGTGAAGAGGAAAAAACCCTGCTGCGCCGGGTGGCCCGGGATGCCATCGAACATACACTACAGCACGGCACGCCATACAGCGTTGACACCGCACACTACCCACGCCTGCTCCGTGAGCCCGGTGCCAGCTTTGTCACCCTGAAAAAACACGGTAAATTGCGCGGCTGTATCGGCTCACTGGAAGCACGTCGGCCATTGGTAGAAGATGTACTCCATAATGCCCATGCCGCTGCTTTTGCTGACCCGCGCTTCCCACCTGTTTCTGCGCAGGAACTGCCGGAACTGACGTTTCACCTCTCCATACTCACGCCCGCTGAGCCTCTGCAATTTACCTCGGAAACGGATTTATTACGGCAAATACGGCCCGGCATCGACGGACTGATATTGGAGGATGACTTACACCGGGGCACATTTTTACCCGCAGTATGGGAATCATTGCCCGATGCCGTGCAATTTTTACAGCACCTGAAACAAAAAGCGGGGTTACCTGTGGACTATTGGTCTGACACGTTAAAAATATCGCGTTACACCACGGACTCATTTTAATCTGAATCAGCACTAAAACCCTCATGTAACAATGACTCACTGGCAAACAGCGGGCCAAGGGAGCATCGATGGCTGATCGAACCTTGCATATGTTGTCCCTTTCCCGTTTGGTGGAACCGCTGCGCTTGTTCCACCCTACAATTTTACATCTATCCGGGTAGGGTGGAACAAGCGCAGCGGTTCCACCTCAAACCACATGTTGCAAACGCAAAGGACGCAAAAACGCAAAGTTTATGCGGTTTTTTTGCGTTCTTCGCGAACGTTGCGTTAAATATTCGGTAATAAATGTGAATAGGCGCCCCATGCAATACCGGAAAAAACCATTTATGCCTGACATCAAGGCCTGACGACTTTGCACCGGTCAAAACTTTCTGTCTTCTGCGATTAACAGACTTTTACCGCTGCACCCTCTTTCGATACCGCCATCGACAGCCCCATGGCTTTAAAAAGCTTTTGATGATCCAGCGGCTTGGCAAGACAGGCTTCTGCACCCAGCATCAGGCTGCGCTGGGCCTGTTCAACATTCAGGTAATCCACCATCGTCACCAGACGCACATGCCGGGTTGCATGATCACTCTTGATACGGCGACACATTTCAATACCTTCCTGATTCGACAGCATCAAATCCATAAGCACAATATCAGGCCCACCACGCTGCAAATGCTGGCCGGCCTCAAAGGCCGTATGCACAGCAGTGGCGACGACTGTTTCCGACAGGGTGTCAAACAAGTCCACGAGAAAACGGGTGAGTCGCGGATCACTGTCAACAATCAGAATACGTTGCCTGCCTTTATCGGGACGACTGATATTCAAACCACGCATTTGTGCAAAGAAGCGCAGATCTTCACGGGAAAAGACGGTATCCAGCCCGTCTTGCAAATGTACATGCAACTTGCCCTGTTGCACCCATTCAAAAACGCGGAGCGGCGAAGTCATGAGTAATTCCGCGACTTCGTCCGCAGAGAGCCTTGTTTTTTCTGCCATTGAGATACAACCATATCGAGGGGTATGACGGTGATACCACTTAAAAAACCGTTCTCCTACATAACGTGTCGTAACAGTGAATCTTTAGCGGATATTGGCCGTTTTTAATACCTGTTTTCGGTAGTCATTGATTAAGGGGTATTAACACCCTCTAGCGCCTAACTTCAAACCGTTCGCCTCTGGTCTTGCGCAAATCCACACGAACACGCTGCTTGCTCCAGCCATGCAGCTTGTCATGTGCCTCAACAAAAACAATGACGGTATCCGCTGGAATACGCAAATCACTCAGGTTGCGTGTAAATGGCTGTTCTTTTTCATGAGGGTGATACAAAGTGCGCGTGCCCAGTACCTTGCCTTTTTCATCCACGACCCGCCATGCATCTGCGTAATGTGACCAGCCGGTATCGGCATGACGCAGTGTGGTATTGACATTCCAGCGATCACCCCGTTGTTCAAATTTCACTTTCATAATGGCAACATCACCCGCAAATGCCATGCTGCCAAAAATACCGCAAAACAAAAACCACACAGCAACGCCTGCACTTTTACCTGTAAACCGTTTTTTCATATTCATACTCCTGATATAAATGCTACGCCTTGCAATACCACCCAGGCCAACACCCCTGCCAGCACATCGTCCAGCATAATACCCAGACCACCGTGTACACGCCGGTCAGCCCAGCCAATGGGCCAGGGTTTGATAATGTCAAAAAACCGAAACAGGACAAAGCCTGCAACAATCCATTGCCAGCCTGGAGGGGCGGCAATCATGGTGATGAGATAGCCGACAATCTCATCCCACACAATACCGCCGTGGTCATGTACACCCAGATCCCGGCTGGTGACATGACACAACCAGACACCCAGCAACGTCATCACCCATACTACGGCCAGATAGGCCCATAAACTTAGCGGCAACATCAACAGATAAATCGGCAACGCTGCCAGGGTGCCAAAGGTTCCGGGGGCAAACGGCATCGCCCCGCTGCCAAAACCAAAGGCCAGAAAATGAACCGGATTACGCCATACGCTGGGCGGCGCACTGTTTTTGCTCATTGCGGTTTCCCGAAAGTGAAGTGATCAAACCCCGTGTTATCCAAAGCCAGTTGCTGACCATCGGCATCTCTCCAACGCAATCCTGAGTCTGCCGATATTTCACCGATGCGCGTGCAAGTACAATCCAGCCCGGCCAACACCGCAGTTTCCTGCCCGGCTGGCAGAGTAAAACATAATTCGTAATCATCACCCGTACTCACGGCTGTCTGCCAATCATTCTTTGAGGCAAGCAGGCGGTATGCCGATGACAATGGCAGTTGATCAACATGGATATCGGCACCCACACCACTGGCCGTCAACACATGCCCAAGATCTGCGGCCAGTCCATCCGAGACATCAATGGCACTACTGGCACATCCACGCAAAGCAAGGCCAGCGGCAACACGGGGGGTCGGGAATTCCAGCCGGTGAACAAGGTGCATTGTGGCATCATTACTCGCATCACTCGCATCGGACGGTTGCTGATACAAGCGCAGACCCAGCCCGGCATCACCCACCGTACCGGTTAAAAAAACACCATCACCCGGTTGTGCGCCATTGCGCAAAAGTGCCTGCTCCTGCGATACAAAACCCGTCACCTGCACGGTAATACTCAACGGCCCGCGTGTGGTATCCCCTCCCACCAGTTGCACACTGTGTGTACTGGCCAGATCAAAAAAACCCTGCGCAAAACCAGTCAACCACGCTTCATCCGGTTCGGGCAGACTCAGTGCCAAAGTAACCCAGGCCGGTTCAGCACCCATGGCGGCGAGATCACTGAGATTGACGGCCAATGATTTATAACCCACCGCCCGTGCAGCAGTGTCTAACGGAAAATGTACACCTGCAATCAGCGTATCCACCGACACCGCCAGCAAACGGCCCGGCGGGGGTGCAAGCAATGCAGCATCGTCGCCAATGCCCAGCGGCACATCGACACGCTGAATGCATTGCCCGGCAAAAAAATGCCGGATCAAATCAAATTCGGAACAGGTCATAGGAAGATAGTACACACATATAAACGATAACGTTTACGTCGGCCCAGGATGAAAGAAAAATGCGTAGGTTGGGGTGAGGTACGAACCCCAACATGCCGGAGCAACACATGACCAAAAATTTTCATATTCCCTGCCAGGGTCATGTTGGGGTTCGTGCCTCACCCCAACCTACCGAACTCTTTGTCATTTTTTATTCTGGATTTACGCAATTTTGCAATATGGTAATATCCACCACCGTAGGATCTACCCAACCATAGAAGAAGAACACATGCAATAATACTTAGTATTATTAAAACAACATAAAACCCATTAATTGATCTTTCTGTACTAAATTCTGGCAGTGAGTAGAACAGCAAACAAATCCATAGAAGAAAAACATAGAAACTTATTATTTGATTAACTTTTGATACCGACACTGATGAAGGTCCTGTAATAAAATGAGCAGCTTTTTCACTAAGCTTTTCCATTTTATTTCTAGACAGTACTATTTTGTACAATGGACCAGTAACTTTATCTTCAAGAAGATCTACATGCTTTTCCCAATTTTCCTGCCAAAATTTACTGCCTCTATTCACGCATATCCAACCAAATGAAAACACCATACCAAGACAAGCAAGAATTACTGCAAGATCTTGTTTATTAGATGCCGCTGATGCCTGGACTGCAAGAAACCCTGCCATTGTTGCAGCAATGAATGCCCAAAAATATGTAGCTCGTTTCCAATAAAGTTCAATTTCAAATTTTCTTATATCAAGCGCTTGCTTTAGAGCTTCTGCTTCTTTGTCTTTGAAGGCATCGTCATATTCTTTGGCTGTAATTTTTTCGGTAGTTGTTTTCTTATCATATTTTTCATTTTCAGCCATTAATATTCTCACAATATTGACATTTTTTGATGCCTGACAACTATTTGTTATTCTCTGGTTTCCTTTCCCGTTTGTGTTTTCCGGCAGCATTGATTTCTGCACTGCGTAATTTCTTTGCCACGCCATCCAATATGCCATTGACGTATTTATGGCTCTGATCCGCACCAAACGTCTTGGCCAGTTTGATGGATTCATTAATCACTACGCGATACGGCACATCCAACCGGTGCGCCAACTCATAACACCCCAGACGTAAAATTGCCCGTTCAACACCATCCACTTCGTCAATAGGTCGATCCAGCAAGGAAGCCAGATGCCCGTCCAGCTCATCCAGGTGAGCAGGCACTTTGTGCAGCAGTTCATGAAAATAATCGCCATCGACTTTTTTCATGTCATGATCAAGACTGTATTCCGTCTCGATATCCGTCAGACTTTGCCCCGCCATTTGCCAGGTATAAAGCGCCTGTGTGGCGAGGCGTCGTGCTTTGTGTCGGGTTTGACTCATTTCAATTCACTCATTTCAACTTAAGGCCTTCAATAAATTCACCATTTCAATGGCTGACATCGCCGCTTCCACACCTTTGTTGCCCGCCTTGGTTCCCGCACGCTCAATCGCCTGTTCAATGGTGTCCACTGTCAACACGCCAAAAGCCACCGGCACATCGTATTGTGCAGAAACTGTCGCCAACCCTTTGGTGCATTCCCCTGCCACGTATTCAAAATGGGGTGTGCCACCACGAATCACCGCACCCAGGGCGATAATCGCGTCATATTCTTTTTTTGCCGCCATGCGTGCCGCCACCAGTGGCATTTCAAAAGCACCAGGCACTTTCACTAACTGCAAGTCGCTATCATTGGCACCGTGCCGTTTCAGTGCATCAATGGCACCATCCACCAGACTGTCCACCACGAAACTGTTAAAACGCCCGGCAATAATGCCAAAGCGTGCGCCATGTACTGTGAGGTTGCCCTCGACTGTTTTTATATTGCTCATCATCTTTCCTGCCATTTATTTGTAGGGTGGGCACCGCCCACCATTATGTATTTTGTTCCGGTGACATTGATGGACAAAATTCACCCTGCACAACGGCTAATCATGATTGATATATTCAACCACCTCCAGCCCGAAGCCGGACAATCCGTGCATACGCTTAGGTGCGCTAAGCACGCGCATTTTTCGCACCTCCAGATCCAGCAATATCTGCGCACCCACACCGTAGGTACGTAAATCAAGGTTGGATTCGCGTTTGACCGTAATATCGCCCGCATCTTCAGCCTGATAATGCGCAATACGGTTCAATAATTCATTTTCACCTTCCGTCTGCCCCAGCAAGACAATAACACCTTCACCGGCCTCGTGAATGTAGCGCATGGCATTTTCCAGCGGCCAGCTCACATCTGAACGCTGCATGCCCAGTACATCAGCAAGATAATGCGGCATGTGTACCCGTACCAATGCAGGCTGGTCGCGCTTGATTTGTCCCTTTACCAGGGCAAAATGCACACCGTGATCAAGCCGGTCACGATACGTCACCAGACGAAAGCTGCCAATGTCATTTTTTAATTCACACTCGGACACACGCTCGACACTGCGCTCGTTTTCCAGCCGATAGCGAATCAGATCGGCAATGGTGCCGATTTTGAGATCGAATTCAGCGGCAAATTTTTCCAGCTCAGGGCGACGTGCCATGCTGCCATCTTCATTGAGTATTTCCACAATTACCGAGGCAGGCTCCAGTCCGGCAAGCCGTGCCAGATCACACCCCGCCTCGGTATGGCCCGCACGGGTCAGCACACCACCAACCTGTGCCTCGATGGGAAAAATATGTCCCGGCTGCACGATGTCCTCCGGTCTGGCGTTTTCCGCCACCGCCGCCTGTATTGTCACAGCACGATCCGCCGCTGAAATGCCGGTGGTCACGCCCTCGGCAGCTTCAATGGACACCGTGAAATTGGTGGAATAGGCGGCATTATTATCATTGACCATCAATGGCAGGCGCAGTTGTTCACACCGTTTCTGGCTCAGAGTCAGGCAAATCAGTCCGCGCCCGTGACGGGCCATAAAATTGATATCTTCCGCCCGCACCAGACTGGCGGCCATAATCAAATCGCCTTCATTTTCACGGTCTTCGTCATCCATGAGGATGACCATTTTGCCATCACGCATGTCAGCAACGATTTCTTCAATACTGTTCAGTGTTTTAT
>JALSGT010000076.1 GCA_026982555.1 Chromatiales bacterium | reverse complement strand
CTGGTGGCCGAGCGGGTGTGGACAGAGACACAACGCGCACTGGGCGAAAAAAACCCGGCGCGTTTTTTTGAGGTGCTGCGTGACTGTGGCGCACTGGCTATTTTGTTTCCGGAAATTGAACGCCTGTTCGGCGTACCCCAGCCGGAAAAACATCACCCGGAAATCGACACTGGCATACATACCCTGATGGTACTGACACAGGCGGTACGACTGTCAACGGACACCCATGTCCGTTTCGCCGCACTGGTACACGACCTTGGTAAAGGCACCACCCCCAAAGACCAGTGGCCGAAACACATCGCCCATGAAGAACGCGGCGTACCATTGGTAGAAGCACTGTGCGAACGTTTACGTATACCCAAAAGTTATCGGGAATTAGCGGTGGCGGTGACACGCTACCACTTGCACTACCACCGGGCCGCAGAACTCAAACCCGCCACCCTGCTCAAACTGTTTAATGCTGTGGATGCCTTTCGTCGTCCGGAACGCTTCGAACTGTTTATTCTTGCCTGCGAAGCTGACTCACGAGGCCGCACGGGATTTGAAAATGCCCATTTTGATCAACCGGATATATTGCGCCGTACACGCAATGCCGCAGCGGCTGTCACTGCCAAAGCACTGACCGAGGAATTTACCGGTGCTGCTATTGGTAAAGAATTGAACCGGCTACGCACGCAAGCGATCAAACATGCAGCCAAAACGTCACCGGACCATCGTTGACAAGAGACACCTGCATATTTGCACCAAAACAACCACTGGCAACGTTTGTATATTGCTGCTGTGCCTGTGCGAGAAAGTAGTCAAACAGCTGCTGTCCATGTTCCGGGCTCGCGGCGCAACTAAAGCCGGGCCGTGCGCCTTTTCGCGTATCCGCCGCTAACGTGAACTGGGGAACCAGCAATAAACCGCCCTGCACCGCTTTCAGACTGAGATTCATTTTATCGTCGGCATCGGCAAACACACGATACCCCAACAACCGTTGCAACAATCGATCAGCCTGAGCCTCGGTATCGCCACGCTCCACCCCCACCAGCACCATCAACCCCTGCTCAATGGCTCCAATTATCTCTCCATTAACCGTTACGCTGGCCTCGCTGACCCGTTGCAACAGACCGATCATTTTTCACCCGTCATGACAAGCGTCGCGCAAAATCATCCGTGGCACGCACCAGTGCATCGATAATTCCCGTCTCCAGTGCCGAATGCCCGGCATCGGGAATAATCTGCATCACCGCATTGGGCCAGGCATGATACAAATCCCAGGCACTCTGCATAGGGCACACCACATCATAACGACCCTGCACGATAACACCGGGGATATCCGCCAGATAGTTGGCATCCCGTAATATCTGATCAGGTTCAAGAAAACTGTCATGCGTAAAATAATGACACTCAATACGCGCCAGACTCAGCGCGTTATGCGGCTTACTGAAATGATCCACCACCGTCTTGCTGGGATGCAGCGTTGACGTACGTCCCTCCCACTTTGACCACGCCTTGGCAGCAGACATGCGTTGCAGTTCATTGCGACTGGTGAGCCGCTGATAATAGGCCGCCACCATATCATCACGTTCATTTTCAGGAACAGGTTTAAGATACTCCTCCCAATAATCCGGAAAAATATGGCTGGCACCTTCCTGATAAAACCACTTTATCTCATGAGGCCGACACAAAAAGATACCCCGCAAAATCAGCCCCAACACCCGCTCTCGATGGGTTTCGGCATACACCAAACTCAACGTCGAACCCCAGGAACCACCGAACAACAACCACTTCTTGATACCCAAATGCTCACGAATCGCCTCAATATCCGCGACCAGATGTTGCGTCGTATTATTCTCCAGCGTGGCATGCGGCCTGGAATGACCACTGCCACGCTGGTCAAAAAGAATAATGCGGTATTTTTCCGGATTAAAAAAACAACGATGATACGGCGAACAACCCGCCCCTGGCCCGCCATGTACAAACAGCACCGGAATACCCTCCGGCTCACCGCTCTCCTCCACATACAACTGATGAAGCTCATCCACCGCCAGCGTATGCGTGGCATAGGGTTTGATTTTCGGATAAAGATCTCTCATGACAATAGAATCAACCTTTTGAACCTGTAAATTAACATCAGCACATCAGTCCTGTACCCACTCACCCCTGAAACCTTTAAATGCCATCGCCCCCATCAACACCAGCCCCAGCAAAATCAACGCCGGGCCGATGGCGGTCTCCAGCCAAACAGTTGCCCATTGCTGCATAAACACCCGCTCCAGATACAGCAAACCGGAATGCATCAACGTACCGACAATAAACATCCAGCTCACTGCCTGTTTCAACATCAGCGGCGCAGCAATAAAACACAGTACTACACCCACCACGATATTCAACAAAGCCTCAAGATTACCATGGGCATGCGGGCCACCCTTGATGAAATCAATACCAAACTCGTAGGCAGCCACCTTGTTCATACTGACAATCGCCTCAGCATTGGCAACAGCCAATTGCTTGGCGTTCAGATCCTCCAATGTCTCGGGGTCTTCCTCATAATCACTGGCTCTGAGTTCCTGTAATTTACCCACCACCTGTTGCTTCTCGGCGTTAGCCACACCCCAATCGTCATATTTCAACACCATCAATGGTCCCAGCGCCGCCGTGCTTGCCAGAAACAAAAATCCGAATACAATGTTCTTTTTGCCAACCATAAATCACCTCCGGTTTCGTTCGAACAAATGAAGCATAGTCTAAAGATGCCAACACCTTCAAACCAATGACAAACAACGTCTGTATCTGAAACCAACACAGAAAAGGCCAGGAATAATCTGGCGAAACCATGCCACCACTTCTCCTCCTCTAAAAATGCTGTTTTTTTATACAGCCACTTTACAGGACTGAAATTTCAAGCGGAATATTTTCCCGATGTTAACTCCACATTCAATATCCCAGCTGACACAATTCGAGCTTCCGAGGTAAATTGAAATGGGAAGATATTTTAAATGACATGAAGACTAATAAGTGATTTTTGTTGATTCTGGTGTATGGGTTGACGACATCAATGGAAAACAAACATCCGAAACAGAAAAACTGGACACTATTCCTGGCTCTTCCCCTACTTGCATTGGGGATAACATTCCTACTGAAGTATTGCAAGACTTCAGAAATGATGAATTTTTTACTGGAACGGGGTATGGATATCCGCACAATGCAGAAGCAGCCTGGTTATCAGGATGCACGCGCCACTCAAATCTACACCCATGTGTTGAATCGAGGTGGCAATGCAGTGGTAAGTTCTTCAGGTATAGTTTTGTCTGGGTAGCCCGCTGTACTCTGCCAGCCAGAGCACAGCGTTTCGCGGAATTTAAACCGTGTCTGATGGTAAACCTCAACCCTGCAAGTACAACTACTGGCAAAGGCCGGGTTAAATATTTTCCAACTACGAAGGCGACCTACGTTATCATTCCCGGTTTGGCAAACAACTTGTACTGGTTTTCCTCACGCATACAATCTGGAATACATAATGAAACTCGCTTCCTGGAACGTTAATTCTCTGAAAGTCCGCCTGCCCCATGTGCTGGACTGGCTGGCTGAACATCAGCCGGATATTCTCGGCCTGCAAGAAACCAAAACCATTGATGATAATTTTCCACTGGAGGATATTCGGGCAGCGGGTTATCACGTCGCTTTTGCAGGACAAAAAACCTATAACGGGGTGGCACTGCTGAGCAAGGCGGAAGCTTCCGACGTTATTACTGATTTGCCGGGGCTGGATGATCCACAACGGCGTGTGCTGGGCGCAACGGTACACACCAACAGCGGCGATGTCCGCTTTTTGAATCTGTATGTGCCGAATGGCTCAGAGGTGGGTTCGGAAAAATACGAGTACAAGCTGGGCTGGCTGGCCGCTTTGGAGAAATATATCGAAGACCAGTTGGCGGCACATGAAAAATTTGTGGTGGTGGGTGATTTTAATATCGCACCCGATGACCGTGATTTATGGGATCCTGAGGGATGGAAAGATAAAATTCTCGTCAGCCCGCCGGAGCGGGCCGCCTTTCAGCGGCTCATTGATATGGGATTAACAGATACTTTTCGCCTGTTTGAGCAGGATGAAAAGACCTATAGCTGGTGGGATTATCGTGCGGCTGGTTTCCGTCGCAACCACGGCATGCGTATTGATTTGCTGCTTTCCAGCCCCGCCATGAGCCAGCGTTGCACAGCCAGCTATGTGGACAAGGAGCCCCGCAAGCTGGAACGACCTTCGGACCACGCTCCGGTGGTTGCCGAATTTTCTGAGGTTTGAAAGTTCCATGACCGAAATCCTCGCCATTACTGCTGCTTTTTTGCTCGGCCTGGGAGCCAGACAGGCGGGCCTGCCACCTATGGTGGGTTATCTCGTCACTGGTTTTTTGCTGTTTGCATTGGGCATGCGCAGCACACCCGGCCTTGATCTGTTTGCGCAATTGGGTATTACTCTGCTGCTGTTTATCATCGGTCTCAAGCTGCGCCTGCGCAATTTGCTGATGCCGCAGGTCTGGGCTGTGGCTTCGTTGCACATGGTCGCTATTGTGCTGTTCGCTTCCATCGGGTTTTATGCCCTGGGCCTTGCCGGGCTGATGTTTTTCAGCCAGCTTGAATTCACCAGTATTCTGCTGGCCACTTTCGCCCTGAGTTTTTCCAGCACGGTATTTGCGGTCAAGGTACTGGAAGACTCTGGTGACATCTCTGCCTTGTATGGTCGTATCGCCATTGGCGTACTGATTGTGCAGGACATTATTGCTGTGGTATTTCTGGCGCTTTCCGTTGACAAGATCCCCACGCCCTGGGCTCTGCTGCTGTTGGGGCTGATCCCGCTACGCCCTTTGCTTACGCTGGCCATGGAAAAAGCCGGTCATGGTGAGCTGCTGGTTTTGTTCGGACTCAGCCTGGCTTTGGGCGGTGCAACGGTATTTGAAATGGTGGGCATAAAGGGTGATCTCGGCGCGCTTATTCTTGGTCTGTTGCTGGCAACGCATCCCAAATCAGAGGAACTGGCTCGTCATTTGTTGAGTTTCAAGGATCTTTTTCTGGTGGGCTTTTTCCTCACCATCGGCCTTGCTGGTGGTCTCACAGCACAGACCGTGGGTATTGCCCTTCTGCTGGTACTGCTGTTGCCGCTAAAGACCGGTCTGTTTTTCTGGCTGTTTTCACGCTTCCGGCTGCGGGCCCGCACGGCCTTTCTGGGCAGCCTCAGTCTGGCCAATTATAGTGAGTTTGGCCTCATCGTCGCTGCTATTGCGGTGTCCAGTGGCTGGCTCGGCAATGACTGGCTGGCGATCATTGCCATCGCCCTGGCCCTTTCGTTCATTCTTGCTGCGCCACTGAATACGGCTGCAAACCGCCTCTACAGCCGCTATCGTGAAAAATTATTGCGCGCCGAAACCCGGCCCCGCATCCCTGAGGAGGCCGATATCAAACCCGGTGATACTGCGGTGATGATTCTTGGCATGGGCCGGGTGGGTAGCGGTGCCTACGAATGCATGCGCGCCCGTCTTGGCAATGTTGTGCTGGGCATTGATCAGGATGACCAGACAGCACAGGATCACCTCTCTGCCGGTCGCCGCGTTATCGCGGGCAGTGCTACTGATCCGGAATTTTGGGAGCGCATGAACCTGGATAAAAACATACTGAAACTGATCCTGCTGGCCATGCCCAGTCATCACGAGAATCTCGCTGCCGTACGACAAATTCGCAAGCTTGACTATCCAGGCCGCATTGCAGCCATTGCCAAATACGATGACGAAGTCGAGCGCCTGAAACAGGCTGGTGTGGATTATGCAGTTAACCTTTACGCCGAAGCAGGCAGTGGCTTTGCTGACGACGTTTGGCAGGAGACGGCGGTTCTGTTCAATGATGTCCCTGACACAGGTTCGGTCAAGGCGTCATAATCCTGCTTTCTGGTATGCTGATAATCTCTGTGAACGCTCCACTGGCGAAAGCTATTCAATACAGAGTAAAACCGTAGAGTGGAACAAGCGTAGCGGTTCCACCCTACCCGGTTTAGCCTGGTGGCTATGCCCTCAAGGAGAGGTGAGGTGAAGTGAAAACAACAACACGGCTTGAGGGCAGGGGATTATCATTCCCCTGTTAAAAACAAAAAACTATGAAATACCAGGATTTGCGCGACTTTATTACCCAGCTGGAAAAACGTGGCCTGCTGAAACGCATCAGTCAGGTAGTGGACCCTAACCTGGAGATGACCGAAATCTGTGATCGCACTTTGCGCGCACGCGGCCCAGCGCTGCTGTTTGAAAATGTCCTGGGCTCAGATATTCCTGTACTGGGCAATCTGTTTGGCACCCCGGAGCGTGTGGCCCTGGGCATGGGCGAGGAATCCGTGGAGGCATTACGTGAAGTGGGCAAGCTGCTGGCCTTTCTGAAAGAGCCAGAGCCGCCCAAGGGCATGAAGGATGCGTGGGACAAACTGCCGGTGTTCAAACAGGTGCTGAACATGGCACCCAAAGTGGTGAAAAAAGCCCCTTGTCAGGACATCATCATCGAAGGCGATGATGTCGATTTAGGCAAACTGCCCATCCAGACCTGCTGGCCCGGGGACGCGGGGCCATTGATTACCTGGGGGCTGGTGGTTACCAAAGGCCCGGATAAAAACAGACAAAATTTAGGTATTTACCGTCAGCAGGTCATCGGTAAAAATCAGGTGATCATGCGCTGGCTGGCCCATCGTGGTGGCGCGCTGGACTTTCGCGACTGGTGCGTGACACACCCTGGCGAGCGTTTCCCCATTGCTGTGGCCTTGGGCGCGGACCCGGCAACCATCCTCGCGGCGGTGACCCCGGTGCCGGATGCCCTGTCCGAATACGGTTTCGCTGGCCTGCTTCGTGGCTCCAAAACCGAAGTGGTGCAGTGCGGCAATTCCGGGTTGCAGGTGCCTGCCTCTGCCGAGTTTGTGCTGGAGGGTTATCTGGAAGAAGGTGTCGTCGCCGACGAGGGTCCCTTTGGCGACCACACGGGTTATTACAACGAGGTGGATAAATTCCCGGTATTCACCATTGAGCGTATCACCCATCGCCGCAAGCCCATTTATCACAGCACTTATACGGGCCGTCCACCGGATGAGCCTGCCGTATTAGGCGTAGCATTGAACGAGGTTTTTGTACCCATTTTGCAAAAACAATTTCCGGAAATCATGGATTTTTATCTGCCGCCCGAGGGCTGCTCCTATCGCTGGGCTTGCGTAAGTATGAAAAAACAGTACCCCGGCCATGCCAAGCGCGTGATGCTGGGGGTATGGTCATTTTTACGCCAGTTTATGTACACCAAATTCGTAGTGGTATGCGATGACGACGTGGATATCCGCAACTGGGAGGATGTGATCTGGGCGATGACCACGCGCATGGATCCCGCACGCGACACCACCATCATCGAAAACACACCCATCGACTATCTGGACTTTGCCTCTCCAGTGAGCGGGCTAGGCTCAAAAATGGGTTTTGATGCCACTAACAAGTGGCCCGGTGAAACCCGTCGTGAATGGGGGGAGCCCATTCAAATGACTGAAGAAGTGAAAGAAAAAGTCGATAACATATGGAAATCACTGGAAATTGACGATCCACCCAATGATGACAACACGCCATAATACCCGCGACTTTTTTACCGGTCTGCCACTATAATCCTAAATTAATCTGTTGAGCCGCTCTCGCTACAGCTCAACGGATTGATTTAGGATAATCGACCAGCGGCTAATGGCAGCCCGATAAATACAGACCGATAAAAAGGAAGCGATCATGCGCAGCATTATGTTATTGAACGCCAAAGGCGGTTGCGGCAAAAGTACACTGGCCAGCAATCTTGCCAGCCACTACGCCACTGAGGGCAAGGCTGTCGCTCTAGTGGACTTTGATCCGCAAAAATCCGGCCTGGAATGGCTATCCGTTCGTTCGGAAGATGACTGGGAAATTCTTGGTATCGATGGCACTGAGCAGGGCATGCGTATTCCTCGCAACATTGATGTGGCCATTTATGATGTACCCGCAGGCATCAGTGGCAAAAACCTCACCGCCATGGTGAAGCGCGCCGACACTATCCTCATCCCGGTATTACCTTCCCCCATCGACATTCGAGCCGCATCACATTTCATCCGTGATTTATTGTTAGTCGGCAAAGTCTCGCGAAAACAGACCAAGCTGGCAGTCATCGCCAACCGTGTGCGGGAAAACACACTGGTTTATCACAAGTTGGAAAAATTTCTGAAGAGCCTGAAAATCCCTTTCATTGCTACCCTGCGTGACACACAAAACTATATTCACGCTGAAGAACAGGGGTTAGGCATTTTTGAACTGACGCCGTCTTTGGTAGCACAGGATATCGAGCAATGGCAGCCACTGCTCAAATGGCTACGCAACAAACGTGTGCATGGGGCGATAAAATAACCCGCTTCCAAAAAAGCCCATCAAGACATCCGGCACAACACCGCTAACGCCACAACCGACTGCCCTTTGGGCAACGGGCCTTCAAAAACTGCATCTGGTCCCCCATGATGCGACGATTAGACAACACCATCCACTCGGCATAGTTAGGTGCAAATGGCACGGCTTGCAACTTCATGTCAATGTCCTCCAGCAGGGAATTACCTTTACGATTATTACAACGTACACAGGCTGTAACAACATTCGTCCATGAGTCACTGCCACCTCGGCTGGTGGGCACAACATGATCGCGCGTTAAATTCCGTTCCGCGAAAGACTCACCGCAATACAGACACAACATGCCATCACGACGAAACAGTGTACGGTTGGTCAGTGGATGTACAACGCCCGCTACCCATTTACGATTATTCACCCGGGCTGTTGTTAACAGGATTGAGCCAACCACAATCTTTGAGCCCGTGCGCGAAACCGCATTCACGCCACCATGAAAGACCATACTCTCATCACCCAAAGAAGTGATAACCAAGTCTTTGGCATAGAGATTAATCGCTGCCTCATAGTCAATCCACTTCAATGGATTGCCTGCCTTATCCAGTTTGAGAATGAGTGGATAACCATTCATATCAGCACCCCTGTATATTGTATTACACTATCACAACCAAGCACTTATAACATTTAACACCTCACAACCCGGGAATATACTGACCTGATTATTCCTGACGCACCCGCTGCTTAAAAAGCCGCCGGGAAAACAAATGGCAAGGTCAGCCAACTTGTCAACCTTGCCCGACACTTTCTCCAGCACTTCCAGCTCCAGCGAATACTCCACCGGCTAAAAGTATGGGGTTTTATGAAACTGCCGTATAAACTGCGGGGAGCCATTGGCTCCCCGTCTGTTTTCTCTTTTTTGTTGATGTCTGATTCATTCTCTTCATACCATTCACAAAGCGCGTTATCCAAATCAAGCCGGGCGCGCACACGTTGCCCGGTTTTCGATTTAACATGGGCTCCGCCTTTACGCATTAACGGCGAGCAGGCAACCCGGTTTCTTGGCCTTATCATTATTTTCTCCTTTCGTTTATAGACACTGTTTAGCGCAATTGAACAACTGTGCTGGACACAATAATCCAGCACATCGACAAGTGCCGACAATTAAACATAAACAAGCTGTTACTTTGCAGGAGCCCGGCCCGTACAGACCGGATAAATTTACCGGGCGGTAAGGGACACGAGGCTCTTGAATGTTGGAATTTTTAACACTAATGACCTCCTGTTTAAATAGAATTGAAAATAGTGGGTCGAGACCTTACGCCCAACATTTTTAGCTGTCAATAATTGTATAGAAATTCATTGTTTTATATGGTGGGCCCGGTAGGACTTGAACCTACGACCAAGGGATTATGAGTCCCCTGCTCTAACCAACTGAGCTACAGGCCCAAACGTGGAAAATTTTAACATCTTGCCCGCAATCAGGAAAACTGCGGGACTGGTAAAGACCGCTGACTAAGACCCCGAGGAAGACTGTTCGGTTTTTTCTGCGTCAATAAAGCTGCGCAGGTTGTCCGAACGGCTGGGATGGCGCAGCTTGCGCAGCGCCTTGGCTTCGATTTGACGAATACGTTCACGCGTCACATCAAACTGCTTACCGACTTCTTCCAGTGTGTGGTCGGTATTCATGTCAATGCCAAAACGCATGCGCAACACTTTGGCTTCGCGGGCAGTAAGACCGTCCAGCACATCCAGCGTGGCTTCACGCAACCCCTCGAAGGTAGCCGAATTCACGGGTGACAGCAGGTTGGCATCTTCAATAAAGTCACCCAGGCGTGAATCTTCATCATCACCAATGGGGGTTTCCATGGAAATAGGTTCTTTGGCAATCTTCAGCACTTTACGTACTTTGTCTTCCGGCATTTCCATGCGTTCTGACAATTCTTCCGGCGTGGGTTCACGCCCCATTTCCTGCAACATTTGTCGCGCAATGCGATTGAGTTTGTTGATGGTCTCGATCATATGCACGGGAATACGAATAGTACGAGCCTGATCCGCGATGGAACGGGTGATGGCCTGACGAATCCACCAGGTGGCATAAGTCGAAAATTTATAACCACGACGATATTCAAACTTGTCCACGGCTTTCATCAAACCAATGTTGCCTTCTTGAATCAGGTCGAGAAACTGCAAACCCCGATTGGTGTATTTTTTGGCGATGGAAATCACCAGACGCAGGTTGGCTTCCACCATTTCCTTTTTGGCACGCCGGGCCTTGGCTTCACCAATGGACATTTTGCGATTAATTTCTTTGATCTCGCCAATGGAGATACCAGCCTCTTCCTGCAAGGCCACCAATTTGTTTTGGGCGCGGCGAATTTCATCCGCATAATCCGCAAGCACCGCAGAATAACTTTCTTTGGCATCAATCTGTCTTTGCAGCCAGTCCAGGTCAGTTTCGTTATCAGGAAAAGAGGTGATGAAATCCTTGCGCGGCATACGGGCTTTGCCGACACAAATATCCATGATCACTCGTTCGTGGGCGCGCACATTGTTCACGATTTCGCGCACATTGGACACCAGCATTTCTGATACTTTGGCCACCAGTTTGATTTCCGCCAGCTCACTGACCATCTGGGTATAAATTTTTGTACACCGTTCATCTGCACGGCCATATTTTTCCGCAGCCTTATTGTGGCGTACAAACAATTTTTTGATGGAGGCAAAACGCTCTTTGACCTCCTCAGGATCAGGGCCGGTGTCTACAGCCTCCTCATCATCATCAGACTTGCCATCCTCAGATGTCTTGTCATTTTTATTTGCCGCGGGTGCGGGCGCTGGCGCAGGGATTTCATCGTCTTCCGACACAAAACCGGAAAGCAAATCGGTAAGACGAGTTTCACCCGCTTCCACTTTTTCGGAAATGTCCAACACCGCACGAATAGTACCGGGATAGTGTGACAGGGCATTCATCACCTGATTAATACCATCTTCGATACGTTTGGCGATGACAATTTCACCCTCGCGGGTCAGCAGCTCCACCGTGCCCATTTCACGCATGTACATGCGCACGGGGTCAGTGGTACGACCAAAATCACTGTCAATTTTAGCCAGTGCGGCAGCAGCTTCTTCGGCTGCATCTTCATCAGTGGACACGCCATCTTCAGACAGCACAATACTGTCTTTGTCTGGCGCCACTTCATGCACAACGATACCCATATCGTTGATCATGCGAACGATGTCTTCAATCTGATCCGTCTCGACAATACCGCTAGGCAGGTGGTCATTGACTTCCCGATATGTCAGGTAGCCCTGTTCCTTACCCTTCGCGATCAACAGTTTTAATTGCGATTGTTGCTCTGCATTCATAGACATGTAATTGACCAACTCCCAACACCGACCCAAAATAGCCGACCATTATAACCGACTTTTCCGAGCTTTGGCGACCAGTTTCGATCACATGGTGATAGTGTATATTTAATATTCAATTTACCGCTGGCGGCTTCTGGAGCTTAGCGCAAAATATTCGCTTTTTTCGGCATCACTGGCCGAACCCAGCTGTATCTTCGATTCCAGATATTCCCAGCGCTGCTCATCCCGCAGCATGGCCAGTTTTTCGACCGCTGCAATAAACTCTGTTTCCAGTCCGTCTTCCGGCAGCATTAACGGCTGCCTCGCCAACCGGGCAAGGTGCCCGGCTTCTTCATTCTGTCCCTGGGCACGCCAATGTTCGACAATAGCCCCGCAACTAAGTTGTGGGTTCTGTTGCAACAATTCAACCAGTCTCTGCAATAATGGCAGGCCAGGCTGTTCCAGTCCTTGCAATACTGACCAGTCATCTACGCACAGAATAAATGCTGGCCGGTGCAATAATAGCTGGATGACGGTACGCATGAGAGAAGGCACTCCTTTAACAGGCACCGCTCGAACCGGAGCCCGTGGTGGAGAACGCCTTGCGGTCATCAACCCTCCAAGGGCTGAAACATCAACTTTAGCGATTTCCGCTAAACGTGCAGCCATCATGTGCCGAAATACACCTTTCGGCAGCTTTTCCAGCAATGGTCGCGCCTGTTCCACCAACCGGGCCCGACCATCGATACTCGCCATATCAACAGCCGCACTTAACTCGCCAAAAAAATAGTCGGAAAATGAGGTGGCGTCTGTGACCCGCACCTCGAATCCATCCTTGCCCTCTTTCCGCACCAACGTGTCCGGGTCTTCGCCATCCGGCAGAAACATAAACAGAATTTGTCGTCCCTCACTCAATATTGGCAACGCATTTTCCATCGCGCGCCACGCCGCCTGCCGTCCGGCGCGGTCACCATCAAAACAAAATACAATTTGCGGCACCACCCGGAACAGGCGCTCCAGGTGGTCATGTGTGGTGGCCGTACCTAACGTGGCCACTGCATTACGCACGCCGAATTGCGCCAGCGCCACCACATCCATGTAACCTTCCACCACCAGCAGTCGCTCAAGTTTGCGTTCCGCCTTGCGGGCCTGAAACAGGCCATAAAGCTCGCGACCTTTATGAAAAATCGCCGTTTCTGCGGAGTTAAGATATTTGGGGCCGTCATCACTGCCCAGCTGCCTGCCACCAAAAGCCACCACCCGGCCACGACGGTCACGGATTGGAAACATAATGCGCTCACGGAACCGGTCGTAATAACCGCCGCTGTCTTTTTTCACGATCAGCCCGGCCTGTACCAGTTGTGCTTCGCTTACACCCTGGGCCAGCAAGCAAACGCCAAGATTGTTCCAGCCCGGGGGTGCAAAACCCAGTTCAAACACAGCGGCCACTTCACCGGTGAGACCACGGCCTTTGAGATATTCCGTGGCACGCGAGGCCTGTTCATGTTGTTTCAGCTGCTGACGATAAAATTGTGTGGCCTTTTCCATTACATCATAGAGGTCATGATGGCTTTGCCCGCTGAAAACCTGGCCCTTTTCGCGCGGCACTTCCATGCCTGCCCCGGAAGCCAGTTCCTCCACAGCTTCCACAAAATCCAGGTGCTCGTATTCCATGAGAAAACCCAGCGCCGAGCCATGCGCACCACAACCGAAGCAGTGATAGAACTGTTTATCGGGACTAACCGTAAACGAGGGCGTTTTTTCGTTATGGAAGGGACAACAGGCTTGATATTCACGACCCGTCTTTTTCAGCTGCACACGACTGTCGATAACATCAACAATGTCCACGCGCACTAGCAGTTCGTCAATAAAAGAAGTGGGGATACGACCGGACATGGGAGGATTCTATAACGCCCGGGCTTTCGGGGCAGCATGATAAGCCCGAAAAATTCGTGTGAACAAACAGAAGCAGTCAGAAATGAGCACCCAGTGTCCGGCTTTTCCTGACAATCAGGCCACTAATTCCTCGGGCACTACTCTCTATTGCGCTACCCGGCCAGTCGCTGTTTAATTTTCTGACTAACCGCACCCATATCCGCCCGCCCCTGCACCTGGGGTTTAAGTACGGCCATCACTTTGCCCATGTCTTTCATGGATTCAGCGCCAGCGCTGTCCATAGCAGCAGCAATCAACGCATCAAGTTCGGCTTCGTCCAGTGCAGCGGGCAGATATTCCTGCAAGACGCTGATCTCATAGCTTTCCTGCTCAGCCAGCTCCTGACGCCCTGCATCTTCGAACTGTTTTACCGAATCACGACGCTGCTTGACCATTTTATCCAGCACTGCCAGTACCTGCGTATCATCCAGATCGATACGTTCATCAACTTCGCGTTGCTTAATGGCGGCCAGCACCAGGCGCACCACGCCCAGGCGTGGCTTGTCTTTGCTGCGCATCGCGGCTTTCATGTCTTCAGTCAATCTTTGCTTGAGCGCTGAATCCGTCATGAGATCACCTGAGCAGTGGAAAAAAACAGATAAGGAATCTTCACTCTCTGCTGTAATCAGCAGGGAGCAAACATCGGGAATCAGTAGAGACGCTTGCGGCGCGTGATATCCCGGGAAGTCTTTTTCAGCTGGCGCTTAACCGCAGCAGCCATTTTACGCTGACGGGCCTGGGTGGGCTTTTCGTAAAATTCACGACGACGCACTTCGGTGAGCACCCCGGCTTTTTCACAAGAGCGCTTGAAACGGCGCAGCGCAATATCAAAGGGCTCATTTTCTCTTACACGAACATTCGGCATTGGTTTTCCAATCCTTTTACAGTAAACATACTTTGCGATACATTTTTTCTTTATACTTTGCGGTGCCACAGGACATGGAGACCCAGCCAACGCAGCGAGCCGGGAATTCTAGTCATTTACGCACACAAATGCAAAGTATCCGACCAAAAACTCTCCACAGAGCACAGAAAAGTGTCTTATCAAACCCCATCTCTGACTTTAGGCATCGAAACTTCCTGCGACGAAACCGGCATCGCGCTCTACCATAATGAACACGGCCTGCTCGCCGATGCACTTTACAGTCAGATTGAACTCCATGCTGATTACGGTGGCGTGGTGCCGGAACTGGCCTCTCGCGACCATGTACGTAAAACACTGCCGTTGATTCAACAGGTGCTCAACGATGCAGGCCGCAACAAACAAGACATCACGGGTGTCGCTTATACCGCTGGACCAGGGCTGGTGGGCGCACTATTAGTAGGCACCAGTATCGGTCGCAGCCTGGCCTGGGCCTGGGATGTACCGGCCGTGGCTGTACATCACATGGAAGGGCACCTGCTGGCTCCGCTGCTGGAAGAAAATCCACCTGCATTTCCCTTTGTCGCCCTGCTGGTCTCCGGTGGACACACCTTGCTGGTGGAGGTAAACGGCGTGGGACAGTACACCATTCTCGGCGAGACCCTTGACGATGCTGCCGGAGAGGCCTTCGACAAAACGGCCAAACTGCTGGGATTGGATTACCCCGGCGGCCCTGCTCTGGCGAAGCTGGCAAAACAAGGCAACCCGAAGCGCTTCCATTTTCCTCGACCCATGACCAACCGTCCCGGGCTCGATTTCAGTTTCAGTGGACTCAAGACCTTTGCCATCACCACATTACGCGCTAACACTGCGGGCAACATAGACCCGCAGCAAACTCATGCCGATATCGCTCGCGCCTTTGAAGACGCTGTAGCAGAGACCTTTGCCATCAAATGCAAACGTGCGCTGCAACAGACCGGGTTAACGCGGCTGGTCATTGCCGGTGGCGTCAGCGCCAATCACACCTTGCGGGAACGACTTTCCCGGCTCGCAAAAAAAGAAGGCTTCGGGATTTTTTATCCCCGCCCGGCATTCTGTACTGATAACGGTGCAATGATCGCCTTCGCAGGCTCATTGCGGCTGGCAGCAGGACAAAAACAAGACAAACATTTTAGCGCACAACCCCGCTGGCCCATTGATACGTTAACCCCAACCTAAAAATCATCAGACAAAAAAAAGTGGGAGCCAATGGCCCCCACTATTCAATCACTTTTCCAACGATAATAAAAATACGTTTAGCCGGTCATATCTTTCATCTTCTTCAGAGGTAAAACCTTAACCACTGTGCGTGCTGGCTTGGCTTTGAAGATGGTATCTTCGCCAGTGAAAGGATTAACACCCTTGCGTTTTTTGGTCGCAGGTTTGCGTACCGTTTTTATCTTGAGGAGACCTGGCAGGGTAAATGTGCCAACAGCATTCTTTTTGATGTGGCCATTGATAACATCGGACAAAGCCTCAAACACCTTGACGACATCTTTCTTGGAGAGTTCAGTGACCTCCGCAATATTGGCGAACAATGCGGTTTTTGTCATGGGTTCTTTAATTGCAGCCACGCGCTTTGCAGGCGCTGCCTTTTTTGCGGTTTTCTTTTTCGCGGTTTTTTTCTTTACTGCCTTCTTCTTTACCATTTTCACTCTCCCGGTTGGGTAATTACTTGAGTATGATTAATTTTTTGATGAACAGAATCCGGTTTACGGCCGAGCAATACTGTTAACAAACCGACCTTCATCGATTTGCCCTGTTTTATAGACTCTTTTGGCATTTTAAGCAACGCCATAAAAACATTTTTCAGTTTTTTTCGTGCTATCACACTATGCAACAGCTACTATGGCACTCACATGAAAATAAATTAATGCTCATTTGGCATATACCGATTACCCGCAGGTAACCAGGATTCAAGTGTTAAGTGTGTATCGTATTTATTCTGCAGCACCACCAAAAACAGATACTTTCAGGCGAAAGCTGACACCTTTAAACCAGGCAGAATGATGCGCAATAACAGGTCTGTTGCAAGAAATTCTACGATGCTGTGGAATGAAAAGAGCGTATAATCAATACCTCAATCACAATAGGTCTATCAGCCAACACGCACCTCAAAAACGGGAAAGGGCTCACCATGAGCAAAAAACCCCTTCAAAAGAAAACACTACGCACCAAGCCGGAAGTGCTGCACTCAGAAATTATTGCGCACACTAACATCTTCCGGATTGAGCGACGCGACCTGCGTTTTTCCAATGGCACCGAAGTTCGTCATGAGCGATTGATCGGTTCTGAACACGGAGCCGTGCTTATTGTTCCTATGCTCGATGACAACACAGTATTACTGATTCGTGAATATGCCACGGGTGTTCATCGCTACGAGCTGGCCCTGCCCAAAGGACGCATCGAGGCCAACGAACCCCTGCTCAATGCTGCAAATCGTGAAATCATGGAGGAAATCGGCTACGGTGCCCGCAAACTCCAGCACTTCACCAGCCTGACCGTCGCACCGGGATACCTCAGCCATGAAACACATATCGTGCTGGCGGAAGACCTTTACGAAGAACGACACGCTGGAGACGAGCCCGAAAAAATAGACGTAGTACCCTGGCAACTGGATGCCCTGCCCGAGCTGTTAAAACAAAAGGAATGTACAGAAGCACGCAGCATTGCGGCTTTATTTATGGTGCAGGCACACCTGGCAACACGAACCGCGTAGCAGGTTCCACTCTTATTTTCCGCAGCAGGGGAGCATATTGTGAGCAGTGAATTAATCGATGACATTATCAAGCTGGCAATTGTGGCGGGGCATCGCATCCTGGAAATTTATAATACTGATTTTGACGTCGAACAAAAATCCGACAATACCCCTCTCACTGCCGCTGACATGGCTGCTCATCATATTATTATCGAAGGCCTTAACCGACTCACTCCAGACATTCCTGTTCTTTCGGAAGAATCTGCCGTTATTCCCTTTGCGAAACGCGCCCTATGGCAACGCTACTGGCTGGTGGACCCTCTGGATGGCACTCGTGAATTTGTTAAACGCAATGGCGAATTTACCGTTAACATCGCACTGATCGACAATCACGAATCGGTACTCGGTGTTGTTTATGCTCCCGTTACCGGCGCTACCTATTATGCTGCACGCGGCATGGGCGCTTTCAAAAAAACCCCTGGAGACATCAGTAATAACGGAAGCAAAACCATTGCTATTCACACCCGACGCAAAACTATCGGCAATACCGTTATTGCTGGCAGCCGCTCACATCGCGGCGGCTCACTGGAAGCCTTTCTGCAAAAAGTGGGTGATTACGAAATAATCAGCATGGGCAGTTCGCTGAAATCCTGCCTGGTGGCTGAAGGTCACGCCGATATCTATCCGCGCCTGGGGCCCACTTCGGAATGGGACACCGCCGCCGCACAATGCGTCGTGGAAGAAGCGGGTGGACGTATTACCAAGACCGATATGCAACCTCTGCGGTACAATACCAAGGATGAGCTATTGAACCCTTATTTTCTGGTGATTGGTGATCCAGGTTTTGACTGGACTCAATATCTGTAACAGTATTGCATTATAATTTACCCACCCTGAAACCTTAACAAGCAAGGAAACACTGTGAAAAACCCACTATTATTTAGCGGCCTCGCCGCCATTATTGCTCTGCATAGCACCGCCATCAGCGCAGCAAAACCTGACACCGACAAAGAAAAATTCAGTTATGCCATTGGTTTCCAGATCGGCCAGGGATTTAAACGCGACAACCTGGAAATTGATACCAACGCTATGTCGCAAGCGATCAATGACGTATTGAATGACAAAACACCACAACTCAGCGCCGATGAAATGCGCGCCACCATGGAATCCGCACAGCAAAAAATGCTGGCTGCGCGCGCTGCCAGTGGCGAAAAAGCCAAGGCTGCCGGCGAAGCCTACCTTGCCGCCAACAAAAAGAAAAAAGATGTCATTACCCGTGACAGCGGACTGCAATACAAAGTCATCAGTATAGGCAAAGGCAAACAACCCGCTGCTGACTCGTCGATTACAGCTCATTATAAAGGTACATTGATCGACGGCAGAGAATTCGACAGCTCTTACAGTCGGAACCAACCAGCCACATTTAACGTTAACCAGGTCATCGCTGGCTGGAAAGAAGTGCTGCCATTGATGCATGAAGGTGATAAATGGCAGGTATTTATTCCGGCCGAACTGGCCTATGGCGAACGCGGTTCCGGCGGCATCATCGGCCCTAATGAAACATTGATTTTTGAAATCGAATTGATCAAGGTCAATTAATCAGGAGCCTGTCGGGCTTAGGATGGCGCGTGAAAGCCCCAGACTGAAGCGTCATTTGCCGCCGACATGAGTGCCAACACTTTTCCAGCACAGCAATTGTTTTTGCAACGGCTACTGAAAGTGTTGCGCGCTCACCCTGCCGGCATCAGTGAATACGAACTGATTCGCACACTGGGCTCTGCTGGCGAATCTCATTTTGATACCGACTGCCTGCGCGACAATTTGTCATTATTTCAAACGCATTTTTTTCTTTTTCACAGCCTTTACCAATTGCACGACCAACTGTGGCGCAACGACGACATCCACCTTGAAATCAACCCATTGTGCATACAGCTACTGCCCGGCAACAACGCTGCCCGCCCGGCATTATCCGTACACAACCCACTGCGCGACTATTATCTGAACGTTGACAACCTGAACAACACCGATGCCAATGAGGTCGAGTTATTGCTGGAAAAATTCTGGCAGCGCTTTGCACGCAATGATGACCGACACAATGCGCTGGAGGAATTAGGATTAAACGACCCCGTTGACTGGACAACCATCAAAACCCGGCATCGACGACTGGTCATGGAACACCACCCTGATCGTGGCGGTGATAAACAACGCTTGCAAGCCATCAATGCCGCAATGGATATGCTGACACGGAATAATCGCCATTAAAAATGCCAGACATCCGCTATCCCGCTGCCAACCCCTGAATCCGCACACCCATTGGCGGTATTTCTTCTCCATCGATTCTCACATCAAGTACGACAGGGCCACGGTTTGAAGCCAGGTTATCAAAATCCAGATTTTGCAGATCATCCGAAGACCTGACAATATATCCCCGAGCCCCCATTGCCTTGGCTATCGCACAAAAGTCTGTGGGCGGAAGCTCAAACGCAATCGGCTCAGCGTTATTCAGTCGCTGCCCATGCTTGACCATACCTAAAGCTGCATCATTCAGAATGACAAAGACAATGGACAGCCTTTCACCAACCGCAACACTTAATTCCTGTCCATGCATCATAAAGCTGCCGTCACCCGTAATGCACACGACGGGGCCATCCTGATAACCTAACGCCGCTCCCACGGACGAACCGATTGCCCAGCCCATTGACGAAAACTCAATACTGCTCCGAAACAATCCGGCATTGATACCACGCCGCCTGACACTGCGCCGATCTGTCGGCTGAAGATAGTGTATCGCCCAGGCAACACTGTTTCCCGTATCCGCAAAGAAGCGGGTATTCGATGGGAATAACTGATTTAGTTCATACATCAATCGCTGGGGCTTAATGGGTATTGCATCAGAAAGCATAAGCTCCTGCTCATCAGGCGTCAGCGTTGCATGCAAACCAGAAGGCGTATTGATGTTTTCAGGCGCGCTTAATGCGGGCTTGTTGCTTCTGATCAACTCTAGCAGCTGCTCAAAGATGGCCAGAATATTTCCCCGAACGTGCAGTCTTGCCATAGGGGAGCGGGTCATATTTTCCTCTGTTGAATCGATATGTATTAAACGCCTGTTAAGAAGATAATCTTCACTCCAGCCACTACTCGCCCATTCACTCAGGTTGGTTTCAACCGCAATGACAATATCCGCATTTTCTTCACTCAGCGCTCTTCGCGCACTGTCATGTCCTGCAAAACCAATGACACCTTTGTAACAACTAAGGTTTGAACCTACCAGCCCTTTACCATGCGGGGTGGTAACAATGCTTGCATCCAGCAATCCGGCCAACTCCAGAATGAGACCCGTAGCTTCCCCGCATTCCCCGCCCAACACCAATGCAAATTTATTATTTTTAACAATATTTGAATAAAGTTCGCGCAATGCCGTTTGATCGCAAGTGGCGTTTGCCCTGAGCAACTTATTGAGATCAACATGTTCATGAGGCGGGCGTGCCATTGCACGTAAGACATCAATTGGAATACTAAGATGCACCGGACCTTTTGGAGAATGCATTGCCGTCATAATGGCAGTGACAAGCTTCTGCTCGATCTGGTCAGTATGGGAAACGAGACTGCTGTAGCGTGTGCAATATTGAAACATGCCTACCACGTCTATACCCGCGTCAGATGACTCCTGAAACGCACCCCGCCCAAACGTTGGCAGGGCTGTTTGTGCCGTTATCACCAATAAAGGAACATGGTTCGCATAGGCATTGGCAACGCCAGTAATTAAATTGGTCGCTCCCGGGCCCGTGGTTGCACAACAGACTCCGAGCTTTCCGGTTTGCCTTGTGTAACCATCAGCGGCAAAAACAGAACTTGCCTCATGACGGGTGACAATCGGTCGAATTCCATCATTTCGGGCACTTCGGGCAAGCGAGTCGTACAGTGGCTCAATCGCGCCACCGGGTATTCCAAAAATATATTCAACGCCTATTTGTTCAAGAAAATACAGAATCAGGTCTGCGCCAGTGAAACCCGTTTTACTCAATGACAATAATGTATCTTTATCCATAAAAAATAGTGTAAAAATTTCCAGTTAATGTAGGTATCAGGTTCTTTCACTCTCCTTTAATGACAAGACATTTCCGTATGAACAAGCATATCCAGCAAGCTACTGTTGTGCATCAGTGTGCATCGGTGAATATCTACTATTTAGATACACAGTATGCAGATAAAACATCACATCCAACAGCGCCTATGTTTCCACAAACCTTGTGTTTTTTCAATAGATTATAAAGGCTCTTCATACCAAAATACTGCGGTAATACTTCGCCCTTATCACCGATATTTGTATATTCCGCAATCACACACTCACAAATAATAGAAACCAGCAGTTTAATAAAAACTATACTGACTGACCTACAGGATTCCCGTGAAATATTCGCTAAACACAGAGACCCAATAGAATGGTTGCGCTTTGCACTTTTAAATACGCGCATTGATTTGATAGCAACAGTTGAGTGCCCAAAAAAGAAAGTATCAGTTTCGGATAAAAACCTGTAGATTACCCTCGCTATAATACACCAAAAATAATTACAGCCTGCTATCAAAACTTACCCGGCTTAATGAGCTCACGAAACACAGCGACCTTTAACACCAACAAATACACACTATATTCTTTAGGGGACTTGTGGTGCCCGCATTTCCGGCTCGCAACTGATATTAATCAGATACCGCTAATAGCACATGCCATTTAACCTAAATTAATCAACAAACATGCTGGCAACACCAAGCTTAGGTTCCGCATATATGCAATGTTATCGAATCAACCAAAAAAACAACCCGGGAAGCATCAACCCCGTTAGACATTCAGGAAACCAGGAACGGTTACAACAAAAAATATCAGTTCCCTAGTTTTTTTGCCAGCGCGAGTAGCAGCACCTGAATCTGCCTATCAACTTTATGTTAGCAAGGAATAATCCAGGAATGAAAATTGAACAAATGCAGTGGACACAATCTGCCGGCTGGAATCCTGAAATTCCGGGAAAGCTAGCCGCCGATGCCAATTGGGTGCTGGTCTTTGGCTCTACTGAACATCTAAAAAATAAGCGGCACATCAGCAATATTCGGAAAGCTTATCCAAACGCGCTTATCAGTGGCTGCTCTACAGCGGGCGAAATTTTTGATGTTACCGTGCTGAACAACTCTTTATCCGTAACGGCTATCCATTTTGAACATACCCGGTTACAAACAACATATGCCAGAATCAATAATTCAGAGGACAGTTTTCGCTGCGGTACAAAATTAGCTCAGACCATTTCTCACCAAGGGCTTCGGCACGTTTTCGTGCTATCAGACGGCCTTAATATCGACAGCAATGAACTCATCACTGGATTGCGCGAGCAGCTTCCATCAGGCATCACTATCACAGGCGGACTGTCGGGTGATGCGGGTCGTTTCGAAGAAACTCTGGTGTTATGGCAGGATACTGCACAATCCCATGTCGTCACACTGGTTGGGCTGTATGGCAAAGAACTCAAAATTGGCTTTAGCGCACTGGGAAACTGGCGTTCCCCTGAACCTGAGCATACTGGCACACACATCAACAGTAACACCCTCTATGAAATGGATGGGCAATCCGCTCTGGAGCTCTACAAATCACACCTGGGCGGACATGCTGCCCATCTGCCCGCTACAGATACACAATCCCCAGTGGATTTTCACTCTGTGAACAATGACACCAGCCTGGCAAAGGAAGATATTAACCGGCCTGAGGATGACACAATAGCCGTAATTAAAGCCACAACCGAAATCAGCCCGCCGGCGCTCAATACAGCTCCTGCCGAACTTGCCGTGCTGATCAGCTGCGTCAGGCGCAAAATGGCACTCAGACAAAAACCAAAGCAAGAAGTCGAAGGCATCCGGAAAATGCTTGGAGCACACCCCACCCTCACTGGCTTTTATTCCTACGGAGAAATTTCTCCATTTTCCCCCGGTACAAAACATGAATTGCATAACCAGACCATGACAATCATTATTTTTAGCGAAACCTAGATACGCCATCAAGGCCATTTTGGAAATATACTCTGCCCATAGCGTTTGAAATTCAGGTTTTTAGTGTGCGCAATATTAATTACAACGAAGCTATACAGGCAATATAAAGAGGGTGTGCAGTGAAATCGAAATCTCAATCACTACGGACATATTCACCGGATTTTAACTGATGTTTTGTCACCACTCAGCTTACTTTTGACTTTCAGTATAGCTAAAGCTTACAAACTCACGGGAAAATAACCCTGTTTACAAAAAGGATATAATATTAGCTTATCCTTTTCTGTATTCGCCTGTTTCAATCTATAAAACTGCACAATATCCGTATAATCCCTATTCAATCCCGCTATAACCCCTAAATTATCTGTCATTAACGCACCCATAACTCATAAAAGTATGAATTGCACAGATAAAAATTATGAAAAAATCACACATTAATCCTTATTTCTATAATGCTATTTTTCCGACAAAACAAAAATAATGCTCTGCCAGCTAAAAATCATATAAAACTGCATGGAAAGTTTAATCAGCTCCGAGTTTGAATATCGAACTTTTCCCGTTGAAAGCATTCCCGATTCTTTTGAAATTTTTACAATTCAAAAATTTCGCTGTAAATCTCTGCAAATACTCTTTTTCATTAAATTAAACACTCCCTTTCATTAAATTATAAGAAATGTCAAAATGCGTGCTTTATATCAAACAGGAGCACTTTACTCATGGCCGTAAAAAAGAAATCCAGAACCAGCGTATCAAGCAATAAATCACTAAAATCTGTAGATGACGCCATTGCCAGTTTGGCAGATGCGGCAGCCTCAACGGCGAAAGCCGTTATTGATACAACCAAAAACAAGAAAAAACTGTTAGCTGAATCCAAGCGCCTCGCAAAAAAGCTGGCAACCCTGATGAAAAAGAAGAAAGCAGCCAAAGCAGCTTTCAACAAGGATTCCAGTGCATCCAACCGAAAAGCCCTCAAAAATATCGAGAAAGACATTTCGGTGAATAAAAAAGAGGCGGCCAAAATCACCGCTGAAAAATCACTGGCTATTGCAGAGCTGTCCGCACTTAAGATCGTATCTAAACGTGCAGCGGTCTACACCAAAGCTTTGGCCTCTGCTGACAAAGCACTGAATAAACCAAAAAGAAAACGGAGAAAGAAAAAAAGAGCAGTAAAAGTAAGTTCCTGATCCCTGCCGGAACAATACACAAGAACCCACCCAAGAGGTGGGTTTTTTAATCGACGGACAAAAAAACGGCCTTGGGGAAAGGCCGTTAAACGAAATCATCACCAGAGAGGGATAATAATCCTAGATTCCGCAGTTGACCGCTTCGAGGATGTATTCACATTTTGATAAATAGCTTGTTGGGTGGTTTTGGCGCATTCGCTTGTTGAGTGAGTCGCTACGACCGGTATAGCACGTTGCCTTTTGCGTCTGGCCACGTTGCGAATCATCGCAATAGCAGGCTATTACTCCTCATCGCGCCTTGCCAGCCACAAAATTCAACGCACTCTACAGGCCGTTCAACTGCGGAATCTAGGATGATGATTCAACTGAGTGTTTAGACGCAGACATTTGAATAGTCAAGAAAACAGCCCCGTCATTTACTTTTCCTTTCTTTTCTTATAACCCATTTGTTAACCCATTTGTGTTTTTGCTCATACCTTGCCGTATTGCAGACCATCACCCAGCCAGCGTCGCATCAACGGAGCCACGCTCTCAGGATGCTTTTTCAGCAAAAGTTCAGCACACCGGGCAATACGCGGGATCAATGCTTGATCCCGCTGGAAATCAGCAATACGCAAATTGACCAGCCCCGTTTGCCGGGTACCCAGCAATTCGCCCGGGCCACGAATTTCCAGATCCCGCTGTGCCACCACAAAACCGTCATTGCTTTCCCGTAAAATCGCCAAACGCGCCCGGGCCGTTTTTGATAACGCCGAACCATAAAGCAACACACAACTGCTCTGCTGTGTTCCCCGGCCGACACGACCGCGTAACTGATGTAATTGTGATAATCCCAGGCGCTCTGCATTATCGATAATCATCAGCGTCGCATTGGGCACATCGACACCCACCTCAATCACCGTAGTGGCCACCAGCAAATCAATCTCACCCGCCTTGAATACCGCCATCACTTTGGCTTTTTCCGCCGCTTTAAGCCGACCATGCACCAAACCAATGCGCAAGTCTGGCAAGGCCATTTGTAAGACTTCTGCCGTTTCCTGTGCAGCCTGACATTGCAGCTTTTCAGATTCTTCCACCAGTGGACACACCCAGTAAGCCTGCCGGCCACCCTGACACGCCTTATGGGTACGTGCCACAACTTCATCACGCCGCTGCTCTGAAACCACCACTGTGTCCACCGGGCTACGGCCTGGCGGTAATTCATCAATAACCGACACCTCCAGATCAGCGTAAGCTGTCTGTGCCAGGGTGCGCGGAATCGGTGTCGCGGTCATCACCAGTTGATGCGGATAACTTTCGCCATGTACACCATCACTCGCTCCCTTGTTACGCAATGACAAACGCTGATGCACACCAAAACGATGCTGCTCATCAATAATCACCAGTCCGAGCTGTCTAAATTCCACCCCTTCCTGAAACAAAGCCTGAGTACCCACAATCACTTGCGCACTGCCATCATTCATCGCTGCCAGAGTGTCTTTGCGCGCTGCTCCTTTTGTTTTACCGGAAAGCCAAAATACGGATACACCCAACGCGGATAACCACTGCGTAAAATTGATACGGTGCTGTTCAGCAAGCAATTCTGTGGGAGCCATTACCGCCACCTGAAAACCCGCCTCCACCACTTGCAGAGCCGCCATTGCCGCAACAATGGTTTTACCACTGCCCACATCACCCTGTACCAGACGTTGCATCGGGTGCGACTGCTCCAGGTCCAGTTTTATTTCATGAACCACTCGTTGCTGAGCTGCGGTTAACTTGAATGGCAGATTTTTCGCTAAAGCTGCTTTTAAATGTCCACTGACGCACATTGCCGCCGCTGCTTTTTTTTGTTGCTGGTGACGCAACTGACGCAAACTGACCTGATGTGCCAACAATTCTTCAAAAGCAAGACGCTGCTGCATGGGATGCTCGCCCGACTGCAATTCATGAACATCTGCATCCACAGGTGGATAATGCACATAATGAATGGCGGCTTGCAGAGTGGGCATTTTCTCCTGCCGCAATATTTCTGCGGGCAAAAATTCCGTTAATTGTGCAGCAAATAATGCAGGTTCTGCCAACACCGTGTTAATCAGCGTACGCAACTTTAATTGGCGCAGGCCTTCTGTGGTCGGGTACACGGGAGTCAAACGCGCCTCTTTTTTGATCAGCCCGGCATCACCTTCCACCACGCGATATTCCGGATGCACCATTTCCAGTGCGCCACCTGCTGCCCGCACCTCGCCAAAACATTCCACATGGGCTCCACGCGCAAGGCTTGCCTGCTGCTGTACATTAAAATGAAAAAATCGCAAGGTTAAAAAGCCCGTCCCATCACTAATTCGTGACAACAACATACGACGGCGGCCATATTTTATTTCAGTGAGCTGCACCTCACCCCGCACGGTAATTTCATCCCCACTGCGCAAACTGCCAAGTGCGGCAGTCCGGGTACGGTCCTGATAACGCAGGGGCAAATGGAATAACAAATCGACAATGCGATGAATACCCAGATTGGCCAGCTTTTGCTGCACACTGGGACCCACTCCTTTTAAACGGGTCAATAATTGGCTCTGGGGGTTTTCAGATATCGGTGAGAGTTCGTTCAAGGCAGCTTATCCACTGAAGGGATTCTCTGCGATTGTACACGGCCTTGGGGATTTAAGAAAAACGATGAGCCGTCGGCTCACCGTTTTTCCTGAGCGTCCTACTTTATACTGGCAAAAAATGCAGCCAGATCAGCAATATCAGCATCACTCAACTTGGCGGCCATCGTACTCATCATCGGATCTTTACGCTTGCCGTCGCGATAATCCTTGATAGCCTTAACCAAATACAATTCCTGTTGTCCTGCCAGGTGCGGATTTGTCGGTATGCTACTCTTGCCATTTACACCGTGACAAGCGGCACAAGTCGCACTTTTTGCCTTGCCTGCAACAGCGTCGCCTGCATGCGCATTACCCAACATTAGCGCTGTTGCCAACATTGCTGAACTCAACAAAAGTCCTCTACTAACGGATACGTTCATTTTATCTCTCCTTTTGTTTTCTCTGGTTTTCTAACTGTCTTTAGTTCTGCGACTGACATAAAACACATTTATTAAGATACATGTCCACCACTTTTCTGCACGTCTTCCGGCAATGTGTAAAACCACATCTGATAGATTGAAATTACCCACTGCACGGCAAATGAAATACCCATCAATGCACCACTCACCATTACTACCCACGCAAATGGTGGATAAACCTTAGTGAGATACCAGGAGCCGATATCCAGCACAATGGCTAAAAAAGGCGTCGCTATCAATGCGCATTTGACCCAGACCGGCTTAATGTAAGCATGGCAAAAAATTGAACCCACGATATAAAAAATAAAGGTAATGCCAAACAAGTGGATGTGCGAGACACGTACAAGAGTAAAAATATCCATACCCGTATCCAATTCGGCCATTAACATTATGTCCTCATATTTTTTTAAACTTGCTATATGCGGATTTGATCCGTTGTGACAAACCATGCAGCGCTTTTCTATAATCGGCTCAATACTCGCTGCGTACTCTTCCTGCGCTGCCCCACGACGCACCCAGGCAATAATCTCATCCCGTTCATTCTGTGGCAGCATATTAGCCATGGGCCCCTTCAGGGCTCCCTCAAGACGGGTATCTGACTTGCTGCCACTGTAGGCAATAATCAAATCATCCACGGATAAATTCGGGTTTCCATCCCGGCCTGCATGCGAAGCAAAAATATAAATCATGGCAAACAGGTAACCCACTCCCAGCACAATCAGGGTGCCGGTAAACATCACTCGCATGCCGATGGGTAACATGGAAAAATGGCTACAGTGCTCTTTTATCAACATTCAGAAACTCCTCTTGAGCGCTATCATTGTCCTGGATTCCGCAGCTGACCGCTTACAGTGGAAGATAACTCACTGTTACGCTTATCATCACAACGGGCTCATTTTTCACTTAATGCGTGAGTCCTGCCACGCGCCGGATTATGCGTGATTATCACCATTTTTCACGCTATTGCCACTGGCTCCATAAAACTATATTTAAAATACATGTATAAATCAATATTTTCAATTCTTATTCAACATACCGCAAACTCCAAAAAAACCCACTAAATTTCGTGCGTTAAGTGAACGCGCCATAGCGAGTACCGTCATTTAAGGGATTTAGAGACTATACTTTCATATCGATAACCGCCGGAGGCACCTTGTGTACCCATATCGACCGACCTATCTGACATTACCTGCTATCGCTGTTGTATTGCTGCTCAGCAGTTGTGACAGCACAGCTCCTGTTACCGAAGTCAGTTTTTCCAAGGAAATACAACCCATTCTCACCCAGCATTGCCTGAAATGCCATGATGAAAAGGGTGCAGGTACGGCTGCCAGCGGCTTGAGATTATCGAGCTATGAAACGTTGTTGCAAGGCACCAAATTCGGACCGGTCATCAAACCCGGAGACAGCCTGTCCAGCACCTTGATTATTTTGGTTGAAGGGCGTGCAAACCCCTCCATTAATATGCCGCACGGCAACCAGACACCATTAAGCAACGGGCAAATCCAGACATTGCGTCAGTGGATTGACCAAGGTGCGCGCAATAATTAAGTCAGCACCATAATAGCGTCCATCTCCACCGGGACACCTTTGGGCAGGCTGGCAACGCCCACCGCAGCACGCGCGGGATAGGGCTGCTGAAAATAATCAGCCATTATTTCATTCACCAGTGCAAAATGAGAAAGATCCGTAAGAAAAATATTTAACTTGGCAATATCGGCCAGACTGCCGCCTGCTGCCATAGTGACCGCTTGCAGGTTATCAAACACCAGACGGATTTGCGCAGCCATATCCGCATCCAGCACTTCCATGGTTTCCGGCACTAATGGAATCTGCCCCGAAAGGTACACAGTATCGCCAACCTTTATCGCTTGTGAATAAGTACCAATGGCACCGGGTGCTGCATCGGTGTGTATTGCTTCACGTTTTTTTGCTTCAGCATTAATCGCCTGACTCATCAGTTTCTCCTGTTTTGTTATGATTTTGATCGCGCAATTTTCACCACACCACTGGTGGCCTTTATACGCCGCATCAACTGCGCCAAATGCACACGATCTTTTACGGTTACAGTAAATATCATCGTAGAATAACGACCATCATGTTCTGTAATGGATACATTTTCAATATTGGATTCAAGGTCTGAAATAACCGCTGCCACTGTGGCCAAAACACCACGCCGGTTTGCCGTATCCACGCGAATGTCCACCGGGTAAGAGCCCTCAACATCTTTTTGCCATTGTACATCCACCCAGCGCTCCGGGCTGTTTTTGAATTCACCCACATTTTTACAGCCGCGCAGATGTATCACAATACCCCTGCCCGCACTCACGAAACCCAGAATTGGATCACCGGGAATCGGATGACAACATTTCGCATAAGTGACAACAGAGCCTTCCGTGCCACGAATAGCCAGCGGTTGATTGACTGAGCGACTGGCTGACGTTTTCATCCAGCCCGGCACATAGCGGTTAAACATGCCTTTCACACCGGCACCTTCCCGGTTGCGCAAATATTTGCCTGATTGCATATCTGCAATTTGTCGGGCAACCACCGATGCCACTCGTTTTCCTAAGCTGACATCTTCGTAAAGATCATCCAGTTGTTTTACATTCAGGTTATTCAGAATTTCACGCTGTGACTCCGCTGAAATTTTATCCCAGGAAATCGAAATAGCTGCCATCGCTTTTTCCAACAACCGTTTGCCCAGACTGATCGCCTCATCCTGCTGCATGTGCTTCAAAAAATAGCGTATGTTGGCGCGTGCTTTGCCTGTCGTCACAAAATCCAGCCAAACCGGGTTTGGTTTCGCGCCAGGTGCAGTAATAATTTCCACCGTTTGCCCATTGAGCAATACACTGCGCAATGGCGACAGGCGTCGGTCAATCATCACCGACACACAGGTGTTGCCCACATCAGTATGAACCGCATAGGCAAAGTCCAGCGCTGTTGCACCCCGTGAAATATTCATGATGTCGCCTTCCGGCGTAAATACATACACTTCATCGGGAAATAAATCGATTTTTGCATTTTCGAGAAATTCTTCAGAATTGCCCGCATTTTGCTGCATTTCCAATAAACGCTTGAGCCACTCAGTGGCATGCACCGGTGTAGCATCACCGGTTTTATACAGCCAGTGCGCAGCAATACCGGCTTCCGCCACACGCTGCATCTCTTCGGAGCGAATCTGAACTTCAATGGGAATACCGTAGGGGCTGAACAAAATAGTATGCAGGGACTGGTAACCATTGGCCTTGGGTATGGCAATATAATCCTTGAACCGGCCCGGCATCGGTTTATACAAGTTATGAACGACACCTAATGCGCGATAACAAGTATCAACCTTATCAACAACCAGCCTGAACGCAAAAACATCGGCAATTTCTTTAAACGTTAACACTTTGTTGCGCATTTTCTGATAAATGCTGTAAAGATGTTTTTCCCGGCCGATGACCGGAACATCCAGCCCTTCACTGCGCAGTCGCTCTTCAATGGCAATGCGGATTTTATCGACAATTTCCTTGCGATGCCCCCGGGCCTGTTTTACCGCTTTGTCCAGCACCCGATAACGTAGCGGATAGATTGCCTCAAAACACAAATCCTCTAACTCCAGGCAGATATTCTTCATGCCCAGGCGATTGGCAATAGGTGCATAAATTTCCAGCGTTTCACGCGCAATACGCCGCTTTTTATCAGGCCGCATCACATCCAGCGTGCGCATATTGTGCAAGCGATCTGCCAGCTTAATGAGGATGATACGAATATCCTTCGCCATAGCGAGGATCATTTTGCGGAAGTTTTCAGCCTGTGCCTCAGCCTTGCTACCAAACTTGACCTGGGTCAGTTTGGTTACCCCATCCACCAAAGCAGCCACTTCTTCGCTGAAGCTGCTCACCAGGGTTTCTCTGACGGTTTCGGTATCTTCAATCACATCATGCAACAGCGCTGCGATGATCGTGTTGTAGTCCATACGCATTTCGGCCAGGATTCTGGCCACAGCGAGCGGATGGTAAATGTAGGGTTCACCGCTAAGGCGGTGCTGGCCTTCGTGGGCTTCGGCACCAAACAGATATGCCCGATAAACTTCTTTTACCTGATCCGGCTCAAGATACCCTTCCACCAGAGTACACAGATCATGGATTAGAAACACCGGACTCTCTTTACCTTAATGTCTTTATAATGGAAATGGAGGAGTAAGCACTCCATACTTTCAGGTGGGAAGCATCCTGACAAGCAGAATTTCTACCGATCACATGCCTTCAACCCGAAGACATGTAAAAATATAAAGGGGTTGATGTACTAGTCTTCGTTTCGCTCGGCAAACTCAGCAGCTTCAGCCGCAGCCGCTTCTGCTTCGGCAGCTTCGCGCGCCAGGCGCTCATCACTGGCCATTTTTTCCAATATTTTGTTGCTGATTTTACCTTCACCGATTTCACGCAGGGCAACAACTGTGGCTTTGTCATTTTCCCAGTCCACCATTGCCTCCTTGCCGTTAACCAGTTGCCGGGCACGCTTGCTCGCCAACAACACCAGTTCAAAACGACTGTTGACGTTTTCCAGACAATCTTCAACGGTGACTCGTGCCATGATACAAAACTCCTGAATGTGGACCGCAAAAAAACGAATCCTGATAATGTGAATGTGGCCCCCTTACACCGCAAAACAGGTGAATTTCCACGAGGACGGAAAATTGTACAAAAACGGGCCCGGCTTTACCAGTTCTAAAACAGCTCTGATGAGCCTGGACAAAAACAGACAGGCCGCATCACGCCAATAAATCGGCCAATAAACTCTGCAAACTGACACGCTGGCGCTCAACCCTCAATCGCTGGCTGCTGATAACCGCCTGCAAATCTGCCACCGCAGTATCAAAATCATCGTTCACCACCACGTAATCAAACTCATCATAGTGCGACATTTCGGCCTCCGCGTCCTGCATGCGCCGGGCAATAATAGCGTCATCGTCCTGACCGCGCCCGGTAAGCCGCTCCCGCAGCGCCACTTTGGAGGGTGGCAAAATAAAAATGTCCACCGCATCTGCAAAACACTCACGTACCTGGCGAGCCCCCTGCCAATCAATTTCCAGAATAACATCCTGTCCCAAGGCCAGCTGCGCCATCACTGCTGCCTGCGATGTACCGTAATAATGATCAAACACTTGGGCATACTCCAGAAAATCACCCTGTGCGATCATTTTTTTGAAAGTGCTTTCATCCACAAAATGATAATGCACACCATTCCGCTCACCAGGACGCATGGCTCGCGTGGTATGCGATACCGATACCCCGATACCATCCGCATCCTCAAGCAATACCTTTAACAGGCTCGTTTTACCCGCACCGGAAGGAGCTGAAACAATATAAAGCGTGCCACCGGCACCCTGCTGCTGTGTCATGCAGATATCCTCCCAAACATAACGACTGTTAACGTGCGCCTGAAATACCGACGGCGGTAACCAATGTACCGGATTATTCGATATTCTGAATTTGCTCCCGCATCTGCTCAATCAACACCTTTAATTCCACCGAAACAGCCGTGGTATCCGTGTGTACCGACTTTGAACCCAGTGTATTGGCCTCCCGGTTCAGTTCCTGCATGAGAAAATCCAACCGCCGACCCACGGGTTCATCCTGGGTCAATACCCGCCGTACTTCGTCAACATGAGCCTTGAGGCGCTCAATTTCCTCGTCCACATCCGCCTTATTGAGCAGTAACACAACCTCCTGCTCCAACCGCGCCGGGTCCAGCTCACCTTGGATTTCTGCCAAACGCTTCTCCAGGCGCTCGCGTGTTGCCCGTAAAATACCTGGCAAACGCTCCGTCACTGTTTTCATCTGCGCATCAATAGCAGCGCAACGTGCCTCAATGACTGCCTTGAGTTTTTCACCCTCACGCGCTCGTGAGTCCAGCAAATCCGCCAGTGCAGTCTCCAACAAAGCCTGAGCATCAGCAACCAGTTGCTGAGTGTTTTTTTCCGGCGCCTTCAGCACTCCCGGCCACTGTAAAACCTCCAGAGCATTGATCGGAGCCGCATTGTATAACAACTGATCGATTTCTCGGGTCACATGGGCCAGCTTTTCCACCAGAGCCCTGTCAATTTCCAACGATGGCAGCTCATTGTCTGCCGATTGGCCTGTGGTTTGAAAGCGCAAAGTCGCATCAATTTTTCCCCGTTTGATACGTTTAGCCACCTGCTCCCGAATTTTTGGTTCCAGAAAGCGCAGTTCCTCCGGCAAACGTAAACTGACTTCAGAAAACCGGTGATTGACCGATCTTAATTCCCAGACGAGGTGCCCATTTTCAGTATCGCCTTCCTGTCGGGAAAACGCCGTCATGCTGTAAATCATCTCCAATTGCTCCCGAAAGGTTGTGAACTGCGAATCAACGCGCAGTGTAACGCCAATTCGCGACACGGAGAACCGGCCTTTGCAACAAAGCACCGTGATCAACAAACGGTAATGTATTTATGATTGAGCCTGACACTGCCCTTCCTGCCGGTACAAAACTGGAACACTATCGCATCAACAGCACATTGAGTGCCGGTGGCTTCGGCATTGTGTACCTCGCCACCGATTTACAAAACAATCTGCAAATTGTCATCAAAGAATACATGCCCAACAAGCTGGCACAACGTCTGGCCGATGGCTTTGTCATGCCACAAGGTGAGCAACAACAGGAACATCATAACGAAGGCATGCGCCTGTTTTTGCAGGAAGCCGCTGCGCTGATCAAACTCAAACATCCCAACATTGTGCGCGTGCTGAATTTTTTCCGTGCCAATGGCACTGTTTATATGGTGATGGAATATCGTCCCGGCAAAAACCTGCAACGTTATATCAAAAATCGCAACGGCGGCCTCAGTGAACATTTCTTACGCACCATTTTCCCTCCTTTACTGGAAGGACTGCGGGTCGTACACGAAACAGGGTTTCTGCATCTGGACATCAAACCCGGCAACATCCATTTGTGTCCTGGCGGCGCTCCGCTGCTCCTGGACTTTGGAGCAGTACACCCTCGTAATGCCAGCCGTAAACTACAAATCACCCAGGTCGTTACCGCCGGATTTTCACCCATGGAACAATACAACCTTGGCGGCTACATCGGACCCTGGACCGACATCTACGCCATTGGCGCCTCCATGCGTGCCTGCATCGAAGGTAGCGCGCCCATGTCGGCCAAAAACCGAAACGAAAAAGACAAAATGAAACCTGCCAGCCATGTTTTTAAACGGCGCTACTCTGCCAGTCTTTTACAGGCGATGGATTGGGCCATGGAAATGGACCCTCTGTTACGTCCACAAACCGTTGACGAATTTCTTGATGCAATAAATCAGCAGGACAATAAAGGTGACAACTTGCTGGGCAAAATTGTCGATACATTAACCCGGCCACTCTGACATGAAATATCAACTCGCCAAAACGTCCCGCCTCGGCAATCGTGTTGTAAACGAAGATCGTATCGGTGTTGTGGAACACAATAATACCGTATTACTGATTCTGGCAGACGGCATGGGAGGATACCGTGGCGGACAAATTGCCTCCAAGGCCATGGTCAATCGCATGCAGCGACAATTTAAACGCAGCAAATTGCCCGCTGCCGATCCCGTTGCTTTTCTTAAAGACCTGATTGTCGATGCCCATCTCGCCGTACTGCGCGCAGGCAATGAACAATACCCACCCATTGAACCACGCACCACCTGCGTGGTGTGTCTGATTCAGGAAGGCAATGCCTGGTGGGCCCATGTGGGTGACAGCCGCCTGTATCTTTTCCGTGGCGGCAAACCGTTTGTGCGCACAGTTGATCATTCAAAAATCGAAGAACTACGTCGCAAAGGCAAACTCAGCAAAGAAGAAATGGATAAACATCCGCAACGACATCTGGTTACACGTTGCGTGGGTTACCAGAAACATCCGCCTGTTCCCACAGTCAGTGACAAAACTCCGTTAGAAAAATATGACATGTTATTACTGTGCAGTGATGGCTTGTGGGGGCCACTCACAAAAGAAAATATTGCGGATACATTAACCCGGAATCCACTGGCCGAAGCAGTTGAACGCATTGCCTATCAGGCTGAATTTCGCAGCTACCCGGAAGCGGACAACATCAGCGTAATTACCCTGCGCTGGATTTCCAATGAAATAGACAAAGTCGAAGAAACACCAAAAGAAGACATGCCGGATGAATTAACACAAACTATCACTGCCCTCGATAGCGCCATGGATAAACTCAACCCCTGATCGTGCTTGTTTTTAGGCACATCTAAAGGGTTTGGGTGCAACTCCTTTGGAACTCAGATCAACCCCCGCTCGGCAAACGATACGGTCGTTCCATCCCCCACCACCACATGATCCAACACCCGCACATCCACCAGTGCCAGTGCATCGGTTAATTGCCGGGTCACTTGTTTGTCTGCCATACTGGGTTCCGCCACACCGGATGGGTGATTGTGCGCAAAAATCACCGCTGCCGCATTATGCCCCAGTGCTTTTTTTACCACTTCCCGTGGATGCACACTCGCACCATTAATGGTGCCCTGAAACAGCTCTTCAAACTGAATCACCCGATGACGGTTATCGAGATATAAACAGGAAAAAACTTCAAACGAATAATCCCGCAAACGTGCCTTCAGAAAGTTTTGTGTTTGCTGCGGATTTTCCAACACGCTGCCACGCTGCACGGTTTCGGAAAAATGTCGGCGTGTCATTTCCACCGAAGCCTGCAAATGTGCAAACTTTGCTTTGCCCAAACCTGGAGCCTCACAAAATTGCTGCTGATTCGCATTTAACAACCCACGTAAACTGCCAAAGCGATTTAACAGATCACGCGCCAGATCCACCGCCGTTTTACCGGGAATACCTGTGCGCAAGAATATCGCCAGTAATTCTGCATCTGACAGGGCGGCGGCACCATGTTCCAGTAATCTTTCCCGTGGACGTTCTTCCTCAGGCCAATCCATAATTTTCATCATCAAATTCCTTTTATTTCTGCGCTCCTGTTTGGTGTTTTTATCCAAAACACCTTAATTCAGTTAAACTGCTAGTGACAACCTTACCCCGGCATCACCAAATACAGACAGACAAACCATGATCAGCCTTAATAATAAACATATCCTGCTCGGTGTCAGCGGTTCTATTGCCGCCTACAAATCTGCCGAACTGGTGCGACGCCTCAAAGACACAGGGGCTGACGTACGCGTAGTGCTCACCAGCGGCGGAGCCGAATTCGTCACTCCTCTGACCTTTCAGGCATTGTCGGGAAACCCTGTACACACAAATTTGCTGGATACAGAAGCCGAAGCCGCCATGGGTCACATTGCACTGGCGCGCTGGGCGGATGCTATTCTTGTTGCACCTGCCAGCGCCAATTTTATCGCCCGACTCGCGCAAGGTCGTGCAGACGATCTGCTGGGAGCCGTTTGTCTGGCCACAAACGCCACCATTGCCATCGCCCCAGCCATGAATCAACAAATGTGGGCCAATGCGGCCACCCAGGAAAACCTGCAACAACTCCGGCAACGTGGCATATTGCAATTCGGCCCCGGCGAAGGCGACCAGGCCTGTGGTGAAACCGGCCCCGGGCGTATGCTGGAAGCAAGCCAGCTTACGATACATACCGCCAACATTTTTGAAACCGGACTGCTGTCTGGAAGTACAGTACTACTTATTGCCGGTCCTACGCAAGAGGCTATTGATCCCGTGCGCTACCTCAGCAACCGCAGCTCAGGCAAAATGGGCTATGCCATCGCCCAGGCCGCTGCCGAAGCAGGTGCAAAAGTCATTATGATCAGCGGCCCCACCGCACTCGTTACACCACCGCGCGTTAAACGTATCAACGTGCGCAGCGCACAACAAATGTTTGATGCCGTTATGCAGCACGTCGCCAACAGTGACATTTTTATCAGTACCGCCGCTGTCGCCGACTATCGCCCGATAAACATCGCCGAACAAAAAATCAAAAAAACCAAAGACACCCTCACTCTGACGCTACAACGCAACCCTGACATTCTTGCCGCTGTCGCCGCATTAAACAATGCTCCCTTTACCGTTGGTTTCGCCGCTGAAACAGAAAATGTCGAACAACACGCACGGGAAAAACTGGAACGAAAAGGGATTGATATCATTGCCGCAAATTTGGTGGGAGACGGCATTGCTTTTGAGGCGGATGAAAATGCGTTACTGGTTCTTACTACGGAAAACAAACAGCAATTAGCAACAGCATCAAAATTCATGCTTGGACGACAATTAATTGATATTATTGCCAAACAATACACACATAGCGATAGAGGCTGAACAAACCAAGCTTGAATCATTGCGGCTGATGACTGCTCGGCTGCTTATTTGTTGTGCGCACTGATTTCAGTTTTTCTTTATCAGGATCGTTTTTTCCACATTGGTTCAAACGTTACCATTGTCTTGCTATCCACGATTCAAACCTGATACATCAACAGCATATAATTCCCTCCGAATGGATTCCGGATAAAACAACAGGCAAGGAACATCATGTCACTCGCAACGGCTTACAGCCGAGCCCAGTCGGGCATTGAATCTCCTCTGGTCACCGTCGAAGTCCATCTTTCCAATGGCTTGCCCAGCCTGTCTATCGTTGGTTTGCCAGAAGCAGCGGTAAAAGAGAGCAAAGACCGGGTACGGGGTGCCGTGCTGAATTCTCAGTTCACGTTTCCGCAGCGACGCATCACCATTAATCTCGCGCCTGCCGATCTGCCCAAAGAAGGCGGGCGCTTTGATCTGCCTATTGCGCTGGGCATTCTTGCGGCAAGCCGCCAATTGCCTGCTGAGACCTTGGCACAGTACGAATTTGTGGGAGAACTGGCGCTGAGCGGTGCATTGCGTCCTTTGCGCGGCGTATTGCCCGCCGCCATTGCCGCCCGCGACGCCGGGCGCATTTTAATTGTGCCACAGGAAAATGCCGCCGAAGCCAGCCTGGTGGACGGGGTGGAAGTATTGGCAGCAGCACATTTACTGGAAGTATGTGCCCACATCAATGACATTGAGCCGCTGAATCCGGTACCACGACAAGTGCAGATAAACAGTGATGCTGCATTAGACGACCTTGACGAGGTGCGCGGCCAACATCACGCCAAACGTGCTCTGGAAGTGGCTGCCGCCGGAGGACACAGTTTGCTGATGATCGGCCCACCGGGCACTGGCAAAACCATGCTCGCCAGTCGTTTACCTGGCATTCTGCCCACCATGAATGAAGACGAAGCGCTGGAAGCGGCAGCGGTTGCATCCATCAGTGAGAGAGGGTTTAGCGTGGAGCAGTGGCGACAGCGACCGTTTCGCACGCCTCATCACACGGCTTCTGGCGTGGCTTTAGTGGGAGGTGGCAGCAACCCGCGGCCTGGAGAAATTTCTCTGGCGGATCACGGCATTTTATTTTTGGATGAGCTGCCGGAATTTGACCGTAAAGTGCTGGAGGTGCTGCGCGAACCATTGGAATCAGGCCGCATCACCATCTCCCGTGCGGCACGACAAGCGGAATTCCCGGCACGTTTTCAACTGGTCGCAGCGATGAATCCTTGTCCCTGTGGCTACCTTGGCCACAGTAATGGTCGCTGCCATTGCACCGCCGAACAGGTGCAGCGTTACCGTGCCAAAATCTCCGGCCCCTTGCTGGACCGCATTGATATGCATGTGGAAGTGCCCAATGTGCCGCAAGCCATATTGCGCGCATCCTCAAAAGAAACGGGGGAAAGTTCTGCAACAGTACGCCAGCGGGTCGAAGCGGCACGAGACCGGCAAACCGTGCGTAACGGTAAAGCCAATGCCCTGTTAAAAAATCGTGATGTACAACAACATTGCCGTATTAATGATGCCGACAGCCATTTGCTGGAGCAAGCCATCGACCGGCTGGGGCTGTCTGCGCGCGCCTACCATCGTATTCTCAAAGTGGCGCGTACAGTCGCTGACCTGGCGGGTGAAAAAGATATCGCCACACCTCACCTCACCGAAGCCATCGCCTATCGACGGCTGGATCGCGCATCAGTAAATTGACGCTCAATACCGTCGGTGTTACGCAGGTTCATGTGTTAATCTTAACCCCGTTTTTTTAATCGCGATGGGCAGAGTAAATATCATGTTTTTGTTACATAAAAATGAAGGGGGCTGGTGGAGCCCGGTTTTGGTTCTACTGCTGTTATTGACGTTGACGGCCTGCGATGAAGGCGAGGAGCGTGCGCTCAATGTTTCAACCAACCCCGCTATAGAAGCCCTGGCCGGCACGTTGTTTGATGCCATACAAAACGGTGACGATGAACTGATCATCAAACAATACAACAGCGCTTTTTTTGCCAAACGCTCCCCGAAGCAATGGTTGGAAAACCTGAAAACACTGATGGCCGAACGCGGACCCATGCGGGCGTACCATCTGCGACGCAGTCAGGCCGACACACGCTTTTCCGGCAAGTTTTACATGCTCGAATACGAAACTGTACATACGGGTAATAAACGCCTGCATCATGTACTGACTTTCTTGCTGCCGGTAACAGGTGGGGACATTCAGCTCAATGGACATAAAATCACGCCATGGGAAACGGATAAGGAATGAGGGATAAACCAGTGTGTGTAAAAAACACCAAGGTCACAAAGGTGCAGAGGTCACAGAGAAAAGCAAATGCCTTTAATGCCATTGCCTCCTCAATTGCCTCTCAGCATTCCCGTTTTTCTGTGACAGCAACACGGCGCCCAAAATACCTGATGCACGCAGGATGGACATTGCTCACCATTTTACTGACCGTGTCCACAGCCCAGGCTGCACCGGGAGGTGGTCGCAGCTCACCCGTTACTGTTGCCGAAGCAAAAGAATTGTTAATGGCACCACAAACCTGGGTGGCCGGTACGGTTATCAGTCGCCATGAAGCACGGTTGGCGGCAGAAGTGTCTGGCAGGCTGGTGCTGGTCAAAGAAGTCGGCACCCGGGTCAAGGAAGACGCTATAGTAGCGCGGATCGACCCAACCTTTGTCAAATTGAAAATAGAAGAGTTTCAGGCACAGATTGAGGCCGACCGGGCGCGCCTGGAGTTTCTCAAAAGTGAAGTGCGTCGTAATGAGCGTCTGGCCACACAAAATAATGCGGCACAAACCCGCCTGGACGAATTGCGTGCTGACAGGAACGTCGCCCGTAGCGAATTGCAGATATCACAGGTACGACTTAAACAGGCGCAGGAAGAATTATATCGGCATGCGATTCGCTCACCCTTTGCAGGTGTCGTGGTGGAACGTTTGATGCGCCGTGGCGAACGTGTGGCCGTGGGTGATAATGTGGCAAGAGTCATCGACAGCCGGGCACTGGAAGTACAGGCGTGGGTACCGCTGGAAACACTGAATTTTGTGCATGAGGGTGATTCGCTCACACTCACCATCAATGGCCAGGAAATCAATGCACCGGTACGTGTTCTGGTCGCCGCCGGTAATGCACGTTCACGGTTGCTGGATCTGCGCATCAGCCTGGATGACGGTGTCTGGACAGCCGGACAAACAGTACGGGTTGCCTTGCCCGTGGCGACGGCAAAAACCGTGCTGGCCGTGCCGCGCGATGCACTGGTATTGCGCCGTGACGGTGCCTTTGTGTTTCGTATTACTGCGGAAAACAAGGCACAACGTGTTGCAGTAAAACCGGGGATTGCCAGCGGCCCGCAAGTGGCCGTGTCCGGTGAACTGAACGCCGGAGACAAGGTCGTGGTGCGTGGCGGTGAACGGTTACGCCCAGGCAGCACAGTAAAAATTCTGGATGAAGCGCCGTAGGGTGGGCAGATTTTTCATGTCCACGCGGAATAAGACCGCTGCGATCCGGTGCCACAAACGCATGGGCATACAAAACGTGCCCGTCCTGCTCTTAAAAAGTAGACAGCCATGAAACTCACCCGTCTTGGACTTGGCAATCCCGTCGCCGTCGTGGTGGGCGTATTACTGGCCATCATGTTCGGCCTGATCAGCCTGGAACGCCTGCCAATTCAACTGACGCCCGAAGTCGAACTCCCGGAGATCACCATCACCACTGTCTGGCGTGCCGCTGCGCCGGAAGAGATAGAATCAGAAATTATCGAACCACAGGAAGACGTATTACGCGGCCTGCCAGGCATGACCAAAATTCTCGCCCGTGCGCAACGCGGGCGCGGCAGCATTACCCTTACCTTTCAAGTTGATACGGATCTGCGTCGTGCGCTGCTGGAAGTGCTGTCGCGCCTCAATCGTGTACAACGTTATCCCGCTGATGCCAATGAGCCCGTCATCAATTCCATCGGTGGCCGCTCGCGTGCAATAGCCTGGTTTATTCTCAAACCGGTGGCAGGCAATAACCGCGATGTCGCCAGCTATCAGAATTTTGTGGAAGAAGTCGTACAAACACGCTTCGAACGGATACCGGGCGTCGCCATGTCAGAAGTACGCGGCGGGCGGGAGAGTGAACTGCGCATCACGTTTGATCCATACAAAGCGGCAAGCCTGGGTATCGAACTGCCCAGAGTTGCGCAACTGGCCGGTGGCGCGAAAAATACTTCCGGCGGTTTTGCTGACGTGGGCAAACGTCGTTACACCCTGCGCTTTGCCGGTCAGTACAACGTGGACGACCTGGGCGGGATGGTACTGGACTGGCGCGAAAACCAACCTGTGTATTTACGTGACGTGGCTGACATCGAAGTACGCATGGTGGACCGTACCGGCTTTGTGATTCAAAACGGCCAGGCAGCAATGGCCGTTAACGCGCACCGCGAAACCGGCGTCAACGTACTGGAAGTCATGGCAGGCCTGCGTCAGGCCGCCGAGGAATTGCGCGAAGGCCCGCTAAAGCGCGCTGGCTTGAGCTTTGAACAGGTTTACGACGAGACCCGTTATATCGACCGCTCCATCAACATGGTATCCAACAACCTGTTATTAGGTATATTACTTGCCGTGGGTGTTCTGTGGTGGTTCTTCCGTAAATTCCGCGCCACATTGATGGTGGCTGTCGCTATTCCCATCTGTGTGGTGTCCACCTTCATGCTGCTGGATGCGACAGGCCGCACCCTCAACGTTATTTCGCTGGCGGGCCTCGCTTTTGCCGTGGGCATGGTGCTGGATGCGGCCATCGTCGTACTGGAAAGTGTCGTGCGCCTGCGTGAACGCGGCATGTCCAGCGCAGAGGCCGCTGACGAAGGCACCCGCAAAGTATGGGGCGCGTTACTGGCTTCCACCGCCACCACCGTTGCCATCTTTTTGCCCATCGTCTTTCTAAAAGACGAAGCCGGACAACTGTTCGCTGACCTGGCGTTAACCATTGCTGCCACCGTGAGCATATCGCTGCTGGTGGCCATCACTGTATTGCCCGCAGCAGCATCCACCTGGTTACGCAACATCAGTATGCACGACCCGCACGCCCACTGGTGGGATGCGGGCAGTAATTTTGTCATGCGCCTCACCGATACCCCCCGGCGGCGTGCATTATGGATTCTCGGCCTGATCACCCTCCCCCTCATGCTCGCAGTATGGCTTAAACCCGAAGCGGACTTCCTGCCTAACGGCAATCGCAATCTGGTATTTGCATTTATCCTGCCGCCACCTGGCAGCAGTGTAGATACACTGGAAAAAGAACTGGGCCAGGTCGTCGCGCAACGCATGCAACCCTACATTGATGGCACAGCCGAACCCGCCGTAGACAACTACTTCTTCGTCGCCTTCGGCTCGGGCGTATTCATGGGCGCACGCACCATGGACCCGGACAAATCCGACGAGCTGGTACCACTGATCAACCGGCTCATCGGCAGTTTCCCGGACACTATCGCCTTTGCTCAACGCTCTTCGTTGTTCGGTGGTTTTGGTGGTGGTCGTACCGTAGACATCGACATCCAGGGTTCAAACATCGACGCATTACTCGACTCGGCACAGGCCGGCTTTGCTGCCGTGATGCAAACCATTCCCGGGCGCCCGCCGCGCCCGCGCCCCGGTCTAAGCCTTGCCGAACCGGAATTACGACTACTGCCAGATGAACGCCGTATCAGCGAAGCAGGCTGGGCACGCAGCGACGTGTCACAAATTATTCGCGCACTGGGAGACGGTCTGTTTGTGGGTGATTATTTTGACGGCCAGCAACGACTGGACATTATCCTTCGCGGGCAGGACTGGCAAACCCCCGAAGAACTGGCGGCCATACCCTTGGCAACCCCCAACAGTGGCGTACTCCCATTAAGTGAACTGACCGAAGTCGTGCGCACCGCCGGGCCTGACGAAATTCGCCGCCTCAATCGTCGGCGCACCATCACCCTGGAAGTCAAAGCTCCGGAGGGCATGTCGCTGGAACAAACCATGCTGGTGCTCAAAGAAAAGGTGAATCCAAAAATTGAGCCGCTATTACCGGAAGACGGCGAAATTCATTACAGCGGCACCGCAGAAAAACTGGATCTCGCCCTGAAAAGCATGAGCGCAAGCTTCCTCCTGGCCATCGCTATTTTATATTTGTTAATGAGCGCATTATTCCGCTCTTTCCGTGACAGCCTGCTGGTGATTTTGGCCATACCACTGGCCACTGTCGGTGGCGTACTGGCCTTACAAATCGTCAACCTGTTCGTCACCCAGCACATGGACCTGCTCACCATGATTGGCTTTATTATTTTGCTGGGACTGGTGGTCAACAACGCCATTTTACTGGTGTACCAAACACGCGCCGCCGAACGCGAAGGCTTAAAGCGTCGTGACGCAGTAAACCAGGCCGTACACTTGCGATTACGCCCCATTCTCATGAGCACACTCACCAGTATCTTTGGCATGCTGCCACTGCTGCTGATACCCGGTGCCGGTACAGAGCTTTATCGCGGGCTTGCTGCTGTCATCGTCGGCGGCATGAGCGTAAGCACTGTGTTTACACTCATATTATTACCCAGCCTGTTACGCATCGGTGAAGATAAAAAAACAGGAAAACCGGAAAGATCATATCAATGACTTTCCTGAAGCATACGCAACAATCACAGCCCCCTATGGCTGAAACTATAGATTTTAAGCTTACAGGGCAGCAGCGTTAAATAAAAACAATCATTAACAGGGATAAGGAAATGACAAAAATCACGGTACATATATTTGCGCTACTCATGGTACTACTCACTGCATGCGCAACAATCCCCCCGGAGGCCGTCAAATTAAGCAGCGAAGTGGGCATCGGATTACAAAAACAACACCAATCTCAGATTGATCTTGTTAATCTCCATTTTTCCATTAAACGTAAACACCTGGATGACGCTATGGCACGGTCACTCAACCGTTATTTTGAAACACTCACGCCAAATGGCTCCATAACACTGAATGCAAACCGATTAAGTGATGTGGCTGATGATGTGATATCGATAAACCATAAGAATAACGCAGCAAAGGAAGAGCTGGAAAAAGCAAGGGTATATTTAATTGGAAAATTAAGTGAAAGCTACTCCATTCTTAATCAGGCGAATTCCTCGGTTACCGACCTGTTGCAATCTGCGGTAACAAATAAAGAGGCAAGATCCAAAACATATGAAAAACTGTCCAAAGCAACGGCTGGCAATATAGACCTGAACAACGTTTTTGCTGAACTGGATAATTTTGTCGAAAAAAATGGTACAAAATCAGGAAAAGCCATTAATCTCGTTGAAAAACTCGAATCAGCACTGAACAAGGAGACGGATAAATGAACGATCAGGAGTGGCAGGCGCTCAGAAACAAAGCTCGCGGAATTGCGATTGAAGAATATTCCACAGAAGCATCCAACATCGTCAGGCTAACCAAAGCAGAAGTGACCTCAATCATCGAAACAGCAGACGTTGATAAAGAAAAACTGTCTGAATTGATCAGTGTGGTTAATGATGCCTCAAAATCAAACAACGAAAAAGCGGACGCTATTAAAAATATTACAGGACTTGCCGAAGTTGCAGCATCATTAATTGGAAAGCTGATCTGACAACGTACAACCCCCGGCACTAAAAAGTGCCGTTGCACAATTGTCAGATGCAGCCTTGCGGGAAAATCAGGGTTTTACCGCAAATTGGTCTTTAAGGATCTTGGGTGTGACGAAGATGAGTAGTTCCGACTTCTCATTGCGTTCCCGTGTGGTACGGAACAAGGCACCAATGAAGGGCAGGTCACCAAGGAAGGGAATACTGTCCCGTTCATTACGTGTAACTTGCTCGTATACTCCACCTAATACCACTGTTTCGCCATTATTCATCAGCACCTGGGTTTCAATTTCCTTGGTGTCGATGCTGGGTATGCCGGCAAAGAGTACACCGACACTGTCCTTATTGACCTTGAGATCGAGAATAATGCGATCATCGGGTGTAATCTGCGGTGTCACCTTCAAGCTCAAAACAGCCTTTTTAAACGATACAGCAGTGGCACCACTGGAGGCTGCCCGCTGGTAGGGTATTTCAGTACCCTGTTCAATGAGAGCCTCTTTCTGGTTGGCCGTAATAACTCGCGGATTGGAAACCACTTCACCCCGGGATTCAAGCTGTAAAGCAGAAAGTTCCAAATCAAGCAGGGTATTAGCCCCAAGTATGGAAAGCGCGATGCGCCCGGCATTGTTGCCAACCACGGGCATGTTCACATTCATGCGCTGGGGAATGCCACCGGCTCCCATAGGGATTTCAATAGGGTAAGGCGCATTGGGCGTGCCGCTGGCGAGATTGTCCAACGCAGAGCCTGCCATATTATCCGTTGCATCCAGCGAGCCTGAACCAAAGAGTAAATCACCATTTCGGTCATTAACAGATGTCACACCAAATCGCACACCGAGGTCTTTCGCAAAGTCATCATCTGCAATCACAATGCGCGATTCAATCATCACCTGCCGGATCGGAATATCGAGAATGGCAATAAGTTCCCGGGCACTGTCCAGACGATCAGCAGTATCCGATAACAGCAGTGTATTGGTGCGCTGGTCTATCGTGGCACTTCCCCGCTCAGATAACGTACCACCTTTTTCGGATAAAATGGTGGCGATATCTCCGGCCTTGGCAAAGTTGATTTGAATAATTTCTGTTTTGATGGGTGCCAGTTCTTCAATCTGTTTATTGGCCTCCAGCTCCAGCTTCTCCTGGGCAGCAATTTCCTGTGCAGGGGCAACCATAATGACATTACCCGCTTTACGCATGGCCAGACCTTTGGTTTTCAGAATAAGGTCGAGAGCTTGATCCCACGGTACATTTTTCAGGCGCAACGTGAGATTGCCTTGCACCGAATCACTGGTCACCATATTCAGGTTGGTGAAGTCGGCAATCAATTGCAGCACTGCTCGGACTTCAATGTCCTGAAAATTCAACGAAAGCCGCTCACCGGTATAACCAAACTGATCTTTTCTGGCGGCAGCCACCTTTTCTTTGGGAATTTCCTTAACTTCAATGGTGTAGCTATTACCCGTGTGATAGGCCAGATATTCATAATTTCCGGTGGGCGTAATCGCAAGACGAACACGGTCTCCTGATTGAGTGGCATCAATGTACTGCACGGGAGTGGCGAAATCGATCACATCAAGACGCTGTTGCAGGTTTTTAGGCAACCCTGTATCACCAAACTCGACAAAAATCTGGTTGCCGGATTCACCGGTGCTAATGGGGGTATTGTTGTCGGAGAGGCCGACAATAATTTTTCCTTCGCCATTCTTGCCACGGCGGAAGTCAATATTATTAATGCGGTGCAGCCCCGATGTTGCTGATAATGCTGCGCTCGTCGCTTTATTGCTGACGGCTGCCGTCGTTTGAGTTTGCGCGGTACGGCTGCCCGCCAATGTCACAATGACATTGTTGCCGGAAACTTCACTCTCGAAGGGAATAAGCTGCACAAGATTCAAAATAATGCGCGTGCGGTCACCGGCCTCGACAGCGGTGACACTTTTGGCAAAACCAATGCCGATGTTTTTATTTTTCCAGCCCAGCTTGCTACCGGTTTTGGGGAAATCCAGAACAATACGTGCAGGATTGTTGATGGTAAAGTTTCCTGGCACTTTGGCCGGGCCCGAAAAACTCAAACGAATCTGCACACTGTCACCCGGCAATGAGGTGAAAGAAATATTTTTCAGACTGGTGGTGGCACCATTGCCGGAAGCCCGTTCAATGGGCGTTGGTTTGCTTACCGGCGGTGGAGCAGGCTCGGGGTCAGGCACAGCGTCTGTTGCAGCAACCTGCTCGGCAGGAACATGTTCACCCACGGTCAGGAATATATTCTTACCCTCAGTGCGCAATTCGTAAGTGACCAGCTTGTCAACATTGACGACAACGCGAGTCCGTCCCTTTGCCTGTACGGCCTTAACGTTTTTGGTGACACCAATGCCAACGGGCAAAGGCAGGCTCCAAGGCAGGTTGTTACTGACCCCCGGCAAGTCCAGCGAAATTTTCGCAGGATTATCAGAAGTGAAATCTGTTGTTTGTGGTGCGTCGGCAGATAAAGCAATGCGAATTTCAACGGCATCATTCGACAACTTTTTGAAGTCGATGAAATCGAGTGAAGCGGTAGGCTCATCGGCAGCCGTCGCCATTGCTGCGAACAATACAAGTATGCCGGAGAGTAAAAATAAACTTAAGCAGCGTGTTGTTTTCATTGTTTTGTACCCGCTTTCGCGCATAGCGTTTGCCCCAAATAACTGATTAAAAATGCCCATGTACTAAATCCTCGTTGGCATCATTCGCCGACGGCCAGGGTAGTCATGCGCTCCATCCACCCCCCCAGCCCATCCGGAACGATTTCCTTTAATTCAAGTTGACTTTCCGTGATGCTCACGATTTGACCGTTGTTTTTTCCAAGATGCCGGCCTATTTCGGTGCGATGCAAAGTGCCATCACTGGCCCGAACCAGCGCCCAGCGACGACCATTTTTTTCCAGAACACCCATCATTTTCAGGCTGCCAACGGCGTATTGTTCCAGTACATCGCGCTCCCTGTCCATATCAGGTTTCAATCCATTATCTGATTCTACAGCCAAAATTTCGACTGTGGGCACAAAGGGGTCTCTTAGTCCTGCATCATTGTAGGTAAATATTTCAAAAGTCTGCGGTTTGGGCAGAGGAGGAATGCGGCTTTTTTGCCGGGCCTTGACTTCGCTCACATAGGCTTGCAAATCGACATTTTCTTCACCGCCACAGGCGCTCAGCCCAACCACCAGAAACAAGGCAAACACAGCAATACCAATGCGCGGATATTCATACTTGAGCTTGTGCATTATTTTTTACCCCGCCGTTTGCGCTTCTTGTTGTTGGCGGTGTTGTCTTTTTCAAGGTAACGGTAAGTTTTTGCCGTAGCCTCCATAATCATACGACTATCCTCGCCTTGTCTGCCTTTCGGGGAGGTAATGGATAAATTATGCAGAGTGACAATGCGTGGTAACGCAGCAGTGCCACTGGCAAAGTTACCAAACTGGTGATAACTGCCTTTAACCCGTATTTTTATGGGCAGTTCAGCATAAAACTCTTTGGGGATTTCAGCTTCGGGCTTGAAAAGCTCAAATTCCAACCCGCTGAGAATACCAACACGCGAGATATCCACTAACAGGCCTGCAACCTCGGTTTTGCCGGGCAGTTGTTGTAACAGGGCACCAAAAGAACGCTGCATTTCTTCCATTTGTTCCTGATAGGCACTGAGGTTAACGGCTTTGGCCTGCTTTGTTTCAAATTCCTGCTTCAGGCTGGATTCTTTGGCGCGCGCTGTCTCCAGCTCCAGCAGCTGATCACTGGTATCGAGATAATAACCGGCAAACAACAAGCCAAAACAGAGCAAGACTATGACAATTACCCTGGCCGCCAGTGGCCAGCTGCCAATATTGTTGGGATCAAGGTTGAGGTTGTTCAGGTCAGACAGGTTCATTTGTCAGCCTTCTTTGTTCTGTTTTTCTGTGAAACCGTGAGCTGAAACCAGCTTGCACCCGGATATTCTTGTTTATCCGATTTGATGACGGTCAGTCTCGGGTTGGTTAACCAAGAGGAGCTATCCAGGTTCCGCATAAATTCCGAGACATAGTCATTGGAGTCCGCGACGCCGGTCAGGTTAATTTCGCGATCATTGCGGGATGTTGCGAGTAAAAAAACATTATCAGGTATAGTTTTGGCGAGCTCGTCAAAAATATGCACGATTTCCGGCCGGCTGCTTTGCAGCTCCTGAATAACCTTCATGCGCGCCAACAGGGCGGCTTTTTCTTTTTCAAGCGTTTTGATTTCCGCAATTTCTTTGTCAACCTGTGTAATCTGCGCTTGCATGAACTTGTTGCGGTTATTCTGGTCTTCAATAATGCCGCTCATGCGCAGGTGTACCAGGACAACAATGCCAATCATCAAAATTGCCGCACCTGCCGCAACATTGATAAATTGTCGTTGTTTGTCACGCCGTTCCTCTTCGCGCCAGGGGAGTAGATTAATATGCGGCATTTAATCGAAACTCCTCAGCGCAAGCCCGCAGGCAATCATCAAAGCAGGTGCATCATTACTCAGTGCCTGTGCTTTAACTTTGGATAGCAGCGACATGTTGGTAAACGGGTTGGCAATAGAAGTACTGGTGCCCACACGCTCTTCGATCAACTCATCCACACCGGGAATCGAAGCGCTACCACCCGCCAGCACAATGTGGCTGACTGAATTGTGCTGGCTGGAAGAGAAGAAGAACTGTAGCGAGCGACTGACTTGTTGTGCCATGGCATCCTTGAACGGGTCCAATACTTCGGGTACATAATTGTCGGGCAGACCACCCTGACGTTTGGCCATCCCGGCTTCTTCGTATGATAAACCGTAGCGACGCTGAATTTCTTCCGTGAGTTGCTTACCACCAAAAACCTGATCGCGGGTATAGATGATTTTACCATCATGCAACACACTCAATGTAGTCATCGTGGCACCTACATCAATGACAGCCACGGTTTTGTCATCCGTGCCGCCTGGAATTTGCGGACTAATAAGCCCAAAGGCATTTTCCAGCGTATACGCTTCAATATCGACAACCCTGGCCGTCAGGCCGCCCAGTTCAACGGCGGCAACACGCGAGTCCACATTTTCACTGCGTGAAGCAGCCAGCAGTACATCAACGGTATCAGGATTATCCTCAGAAGTGCCGAGAATTTCAAAATCCAGATTCACTTCTTCCAGGGAATAGGGGATATACTGGTCTGCTTCAAGCTCAATCTGGCTTTCCATCTCCTCTTCGGAGAGCGAAGCTGGCATGGTGATGACCTTGGTAATAACCGATGAGCCTGCTACCGCCACGGAGGCATGCTTAGTGCGCGATCCTGAGCGTTTGGTGACACGACGAATAGCTTCACCGACAGCTTCAACGTCAGTGATATTTTTTTCGACCACAGAATTGGGTGGCAGTGGTTCCGCAGCATAGGCTTCAACGCGGTAACCATCGCCCTGGTGGCCCAACTCCAGTAATTTGACTGAGGTTGAACTGATGTCCAGTCCGATGAGTGGTGGTTTTTTATGAGCGAACAAGTCTGCTAGTTGCACGTTTTTTATCCCGTTTTCATACTTGCAAGCTGAATATCGGTAGAGAGACAGCAAACTTTACTACAGATTAAAAATTGCATCAGAAAAATCGTGCCCTTTTAATGTGATAAGTTAAGGTCCAGTATTTTTGTGGTGTTTTGTAGTTAGACGCCGCGCTTAAGTTATAGCCATAAATACCGACGAACCAGCCGAAGCTTAACTTATTACATTAAAAGAGTACTAGTATTAGGTTGATCTAATTAGAAGTTTTATACTCTGCCTTTGTCAATATCCATGAACACTATCACAAATTGTTTGTTTTGATGCCTTCTTTTAAATTTCAAAAACTCAAATTCCAAAAACGCTGGTTATTGTACCTTGGTGGAGCTGGTGTTTTTTTAACCACTTTAATGCTGGCGGGTCTTTATCTGTTCATTGTACCCGGTTTGCCTTCGACGCAAAGCTTGCAAGACGTGCAATTTCAAGTGCCGCTGCGGGTTTATTCCCGTGACGGAGGATTGATTGCGGAATTTGGTGAAAAAAAACGGGCACCGCTTAAATACGAAGAAGTACCAAAACTCATGGTACAGGCGGTACTGGCCGCAGAAGATAACCGCTTCTTTGTGCATCCAGGTGTGGATTATCAAGGCCTGTTACGAGCAGCCTTTCATTTGTTACGCACAGGTGAAAAGGGCCAGGGTGGCAGCACCATCACCATGCAGGTAGCACGTAATTTTTTCCTTAGCCGGGAAAAAACCTACCTGCGTAAACTCAACGAAATCATGCTGGCGCTTAAAATTGAACGTGAACTCAGCAAAGAGGATATCCTCGCGCTTTATCTCAACAAAATCTATCTGGGTAACCGGGCCTATGGCGTAGGCGCTGCGGCACAGGTTTATTATGGTGTCTCCGTCGATAAACTGAACGTGGCACAACTGGCAATGGTGGCCGGTCTGCCCAAAGCACCATCTCGTTACAACCCGGTTATTAATCCGGCCCGGGCGCTGTTGCGCCGCAACTATGTGCTAGGCCGCATGCACGACCTGGGGTTTATCGATGACGCAACCCACGATGAAGCACGGGCAATGGTGGATGACGCCCGTTTACACGACCTTTCCAGGGAAGTAACCGCTCCTTATGTCGCCGAAATGGTGCGTGCCGAAATGGTGCGACGTTTTGGTGATGCGGCTTATTCTGCTGGCTACAAAGTCAGCACCAGCGTTGGCTCCCGACTGCAAATGGCAGCACACCGCGCCCAGCGTGATGCTTTGCTGGCCTATGATCGGCGCCACGGGTATCGCGGCCCACTTACACAACATGTGCTGGCGGAAGACAGTGGCGAAGAACAGTGGATGCCACTACTAAAAACACAGCGGGAAATTAATGGTCTGCTGCCCGCACTGGTATTAGCAACGGTTGAACAATCGGCGGTGGTTTACGAACCGCGTCGTGGTGTGGTGCGTGTGGATTGGCCGGGGTTATCCTGGGCGGCACCCGCATTAAAAAATGGCGGCAAAGGCGCCGCACCAAAACAAGCGGCAGATATACTGAGCCGGGGCGATGTTATTTATATCATCGAACTGCCCGCCACAAAAGAAACCGACACCGGTTGGCAGCTGGCACAGATTCCCGAAGTAGAAGGCGCGCTGGTGTCACTTGACCCTCATGACGGTGCCATTCGAGCCCTGGTGGGTGGATTCAATTTTTCCAGCAGCAAATTCAACCGTGTCACCCAGGCGGAACGTCAACCGGGTTCCAATTTCAAGCCCTTTCTTTATTCTGCCGCATTGGAAAAAGGCTTCACACCCGCCAGCCTTATCAATGATGCCCCCGTGGTATTCGAAGATGAAGGTCTGGAGGCTACCTGGCGTCCTGAGAATTACAGCGGCAAAGTGTTTGGTCCGACCCGCTTGCGTAAAGCACTGGTAAAATCACGTAATCTGGTCTCTATTCGCTTGTTGCGCGCCATTGGTATCGGGTACACCATTAACTACGCCGGTCGTTTTGGTTTTGACAAAAAACGCCTGCCCCGGGATTTGTCACTGGCACTGGGCAGCGGTGTGGTAACACCACTGGAAGTCGTACGTGGCTACGCGGTATTTGCCAATGGTGGATTCCGCACAGTGCCCTATTTTATCGACAGCATTGAAGATGCCAAAGGCAAGGTGTTGTATCGCGCTGAACCTTTTATTGCCTGTGATGGCTGCGAAGAACGCCTCAAACATCAACAGGAAATCGATGCTGAACCTTTTATGGGCCCACCCACACGCGAAGCGATGCTTCCGGTCAATATTGCCCCGCGGGTATTGACGCCACAAAATGCCTACCTGATGCGCTCAATGATGATGGAGGTGATCCAGCGGGGCACGGGGCAGCGGGCAAAAGCCTTGGGGCGTTCTGATCTAGCCGGTAAAACCGGAACCAGTAATGACCAGCAGGATGCCTGGTTCTCGGGCTATACCCCGGATCTGGTGGCCACAGCCTGGGTGGGCTTCGACAAACCCAAACCGCTGGGCGCGCGGGAAACCGGGGGGCGTGCTGCCCTGCCCATGTGGATTGACTTCATGCGCACGGGCTTGCAGAGCCTGCCGGAACGTGCGCCGGAACAACCGCCGGGGCTGGTAACGGTACGCATTGACCCGGAGACCGGCTTGCTGGCCGGGGCCAACAATCCCAAGGGGATCTTTGAAGTCTTCCGGTTAGAAAATGTTCCGCAGCAGCGGACGGAAAACTCCCCGGCAGCGATTATTGGTGGTGGTGATGAAACAATACCCGTTTCACGAGACAGTGGTGGCGGTGTACCGGAAGAATTATTTTAGGTACCTGTCGGGGCTGGAAAACCGTAGCACGGGAAAATCATTTTGGCCCGCACAAACCGGAAATCACCGCGTGGACACAAATTACGTGCCCGCCCTACCTGGGCTCTATTGTCAGATTCAAGCCACCTTTACTGCCTGCCACGGCGTTAACATCATCCGGATCAACCTCGATTTTCATATTTTCATCCACTGCCACGGAACCTTCCGACAAGCTGATTTTCAAACGCAAATTATTTTGTGAATCGGCATTACGCAACGCTTCTTCGATGCTGATCACACCCTCTTTGTAAAGTTTGAAGATGGCCTGATCAAAGGTCTGCATACCCAGGTTGGTGGATTTTTCCATAATGTCACGAATACCGTGGATATCGCCCTTGAGGATCAAATCCTGAATCAACGGCGTACCCAGCATGACTTCCACAGCTACAGCGCGTTTACCATCCAGAGTGGGAATCAGACGCTGGGAAATAAATGCACGCACGTTGAGTGACAAATCCATGAGTAATTGGTTACGCCGGTCTTCCGGAAAAAAGTTGATAATGCGATCCAAGGCCTGATTGGAGTTATTGGCATGCAGCGTGGAAATGGCCAGGTGTCCGGTTTCAGCAAAAGCAATGCAGTGTTCCATGGTCTCACGGTCACGCACTTCGCCGATGAGGATCACGTCCGGTGCCTGACGCAAGGTATTTTTCAGCGCATCTTCGTAGCAGTCTGTATCCAACCCCACTTCGCGCTGATTGACGATGGACTTTTTGTGGTTATGAATAAACTCGATGGGATCTTCGATGGTGATAATGTGACCTGAGGTATTGGTATTACGTGCATCAATCAATGCCGCCAGTGATGTGGATTTGCCTGAGCCTGTACCGCCGATAAACAATACCAATCCACGTTTTTGCATGATGATTTTCTGTAAAATAGGCGGCAGACCCAATTCCTGCGCGCTGGGAATCTGGGTCTTGATATGACGAACCACCATTGCCGCCTGATTACGTTGTTTGAATACGTTAACCCGGAAACGACCAATACCGGGGAGTGAATGAGCCAGATTCATTTCCGGTTTCAGTTCAAACTGGGCGATCTGTTCCTCGCTCATCAACTCATAGGCCAGTGCTTTGACACGGCCAGCGGGCAATGTGGTTTTTTCCAGCGGTTTGAGAATACCGTGAATTTTAGCGCTCACCGGCGCACCGACTGTGAAATACAGATCAGAGGCTTCATACTTGACCATGAGTTTGAGGTAATCAGATATTTCCATCGATGTCCTGCTCCGAAAGGCGTTGGCTTGACATAAAAAGCATATGGGATTGTCACTTTGGTATCGGTTACGCAAGGTCATTCTTTAACCTAAAATCCGTAGTTGAATAGCCGGTAGAGTGCGTTGAGTTTGATGGCTGGCAAAGTACGATGAGGAGTAATAGCCCGCTATTGCGACGATGCGCAACGCGGCCAGACACAAAAAGCAATGTGTTATTACACCCTCTAAGCGGTCAGCTGCGGAATTTAGGTTTAAGAAAGCTTCCACCAACTGTGTAAACGAGAGATTTGCTGTGACAAAAAAGCCCCACAACCTGTCTGATCTTGCTGTTGCTTTAGAGCCGCTGCCCGTGGTTTTACGGGAAACTGTGCAATACCAGTGGACCGATTTTTTGACCGCGATAACGGCAGAAAAGGAAGTCGCTCCCCCAGTTTGGAATAACGAACTGCTTAGCGAATTGTGCAGCGTCTGGGCCTGTAGCGAATTTGTTGCCCAACGCTGTGTGCGCCAACCCTTATTGTTACTGGACTTACTGAACAGTGGTGACTTACACCGCCGTTATGCAACGGACGAAATGGAGCAACATGTACAAACGGCTTTGCAGGGTGTGGTTGATACCGAATCTCTGGCCCGGCAACTACGTCATGTGCGCCAACGCGAGATGGTACGCATCGCCTGGCGGGATATTTCCCCTGGTAATGCCCAGGCAGACCTTAATGAAACCATGGGTGATATTTCTGCACTGGCCGACGCCTGCATCCGGGGAGCACTGGCGTGGCTGCAAACTGCGCTGATTGCAGAATGGGGTGAGCCGCAAAACCAAAACGGTGAAACTCAACAGCTGCTGGTGTTAGGCATGGGCAAACTGGGGGCAGGTGAGCTGAATTTTTCTTCTGATGTGGATTTGATTTTTGTTTATCCCGAGGCAGGAAACACAACCGGGGGAGCTTCTCGGAATGTTAGCAACGAGCAATTTTTCACTCGTCTTGGCCAACAACTGGTACGTGTACTGGATGAAAACACGGCAGATGGTTTTGTCTTTCGGGTGGACATGCGTCTACGGCCTTTTGGCCAGAGCGGTGCGCTGGTATGCAGCTTTGCGGCACTGGAACATTATTATCAGTCACACGGACGGGACTGGGAGCGTTACGCGCTGATCAAGGCACGTACTGTTGCGGGTGATGCAACGGCCGGTGAGCAGCTGTTTACTATTTTACGGCCCTTCGTATTTCGGCGCTATCTGGATTACGGTGCTTTCGAGGCATTGCGTGAAATGAAAACAATGGTCGCCGCCGAAGTGCGACGTAAAAACATGAACAATCACGTCAAGCTGGGCGCGGGGGGCATCCGTGAAGTGGAATTTATTGGCCAGGCTTTTCAACTGGTGCGTGGCGGACGTGAGCCGGCACTGCAACAACGTGATATTCAAGGCGTGCTGACCTGGCTAAAAGAGCAGCAACATCTACCGGACTATGTGGTGGAACAACTACTGGCAGCTTACGAATTTTTGCGTAATACCGAGCATCGCTTGCAGGAATATCAGGACCAACAGACACATCAATTACCGGATAAAGATGTGGACCAACAGCGTCTGGCTTTTGCCATGGGCTTCGATCACTGGGACGAGTTTTTGCCCGTATTGCGCGGCCACATGACCCGGGTGCATAACCATTTTGAACAGGTGTTTGAGTCACCGCAAACGCACCATGCCGATACAGACAGCTCAGGTTTGAGCACACTCTGGCTGGGCAACCCGGAGGAAGATGAGGCCATCGCCCTGTTGCAACAAATAGGCTATGACCAGCCTGCCGCCAGTTGGTCACGTTTGCAGGCACTTAAATCAGCCCGGGATTATCAGTCTTTGTCACGTATTGGCCGCACACGCATGGACAGGCTGATGCCCTTGTTGCTGGGTGCAGTGGTAGCACTGGAGCCCCGGCCTGATTCACCGCATATTGTGTTACAACGTTTACTGACACTGGTGGAAGCCGTTGCCCGGCGCAGCGCCTATCTGGCTCTGTTGAGTGAGCACCCTATGGCGCTGTCACAATTAGTGCGCTTGTGCGCAGCCAGTCCCTGGATCGCACAACAACTGGCCCATCACCCACTGTTGCTGGACGAGCTACTCGACCCCCGCAGTCTCTACAGTCCACCGGATCGAGCCGAATTAACAACCGAACTGCAACACCGTCTCAAACAGATACCCGCCGAAGACCTGGAACAGGCCATGGACAGCCTGCGACAATTCAAGCAAGTAAGTGTATTGCGCGTTGCGACAGCAGACGTAATGGACGCTGTGCCACTGATGCAGGTCAGCGACCAGCTGACCACTATTGCCGAGCTGATATTGCAGGCAACATTGGAGCTGGCATGGAAATATTTGCTGACACGCCATGGGCGACCGGCCTGTCTGTCTAACCGGAAAAAGGGTGAAAAAGGATTTGCCATTGTCGCTTACGGCAAACTGGGCGGTATCGAGCTGGGTTACGGCTCAGACCTGGACCTGGTGTTTGTGCATCAGGCTGAAAACCAGATGGCAGTTACTCATGGCCCCAGGCCGGTGGCAGACAATGTGTTTTACGCCCGACTGGGACAACGCATTATCCACATCCTCACGGCCCATACCCCGGCGGGCGTGCTTTATGACACCGATATGCGCCTGCGCCCCAGCGGCGCATCCGGTCTACTGGTCACCAGCTTGAGCAGTTTCAGCGAATATCAGCATCACAAGGCGTGGACCTGGGAACATCAGGCACTGGTGCGAGCCCGAGTGGTCGCGGGTGATCTGTCATTGAAACAGGCTTTTGATGGTTTGCGCCAGGAAATACTCGCTTTACCACGAGATGTGATACCGCTTAAAAAAGACATTATTGATATGCGCGAACGTATGCGTAAATCACTGGATCGTACGCGCAAGGGTAAATTTGACCTTAAACAGGGCCATGGCGGTATCGCTGATATCGAATTTATGGTTCAATTCGGGGTTTTGAACTGGGCACGTCATTATCCTGCATTGAGCGAATTTACGGACAACGTTCGAGTACTGGACGGCTTTGCCAGACAGGCGCTGATGTCCTCCGCAGACGCACACCACCTGGCTGATATTTATCGACGCTACCGGATGGAAGTACATCGGCTTGCTTTGCAGGAATTACCTGCGGTGGTGGCAGACAAACGGTTTACAGCAGAGCGCAACACGGTAAAACACCTCTGGCACAAATGGTTGAAAAATACCGATTAACCGGGCGTATATTTTTTAAACAACATTAGAGAACAAACAGAAGCACATGAAAATAAACAGGAGAAAGCAGTATGTCGATGGATGATCGCGATGGCGTCATCTGGATGGATGGTGAACTGGTGCCTTGGTGTGACGCCAAAGTGCATGTGCTTACCCACACCCTGCATTACGGCATGGGCGTGTTTGAAGGTGTACGCGCCTACAATACCGACAGCAAAGGACCGGCCATTTTTCGTTTGCAGGAACATACCGACCGCTTGTTTCGCTCGGCGAAAATTCTGGGCATGAGCATGCCTTTTGATAAAGAGACACTGAACGCAGCACAGCGCGCCGCCGTGCGCGAAAACAAACTCGATAGCGGTTATCTGCGCCCTATGTGTTTTTATGGCTCCGAAGGCATGGGCCTGCGTGCCGATAATTTGCAAACCCACGTTATGGTTGCCGCGTGGGAGTGGGGATCATATCTGGGTGCCGAAGGCATGGAAAAAGGTATTCGCATAAAAACCTCGTCCTTCACCCGGCACCATGTGAACGTCACCATGTGCAAAGCCAAGTCTAACGGTAATTACATTAATTCCATCATGGCCTTACAAGAAGCAATGACAGATGGTTACGACGAAGCCTTGCTGCTGGATGTGGACGGTTTTGTCGCTGAAGGCAGTGGCGAGAATTTTTTTATGGTGCGCAACGGCGTGATTTACACACCGGAATTGACCTCCGCACTGGAAGGCATCACCCGTGAGACAATTTTAGTGTTGGCCGCCGAACTGGGTTATGAAGTGCGTGAAAAACGCATTACCCGTGATGAAGTCTACGTAGCTGATGAAGCCTTTTTTACCGGTACAGCCGCAGAAGTCACACCGATTCGTGAGCTGGACCGCCGTGAAATTGGCAATGGTGGCCGTGGCCCGATGACCGAAAAATTACAAACATTGTATTTTGACGTGGTACATGGCCGGCACCCGGATCATCAGGACTGGTTAACACCGGTGACATAACTGTCGCAGTGAATTTTGTCGAAAAGGGAAAGAAATATGAGCCAAACACAAAGCAGCACTGAAATTCAGCCCAACGCAGAAAATCACTACGAAGTGAGCCATGCGGACTTGCCCTTGCACTGCCCCATGGATGGCATGAGCCTGTGGAATTCGCATCCCAAAGTGTATCTGCCTATCGAAAAAACCGGAAAAGCCAAATGCCCGTATTGCGGTGCAGATTATACACTGAAAGATTAAGCACCCTTTTCTGTGAGCATCACTTTTACTTTTTGCGGACACACTGACCACGGCTTTCTGTGACTGACAACCTCATAACACAGGCAGCACCCTCCAAAATAGCACACGGTTTTGCCGCCGCCGTGGTGTTTTTGTTTCCCGCATTAATACTGGTGCTGCGGCCTGCTGACGGACTTGGCCTCGGGTTGCTTGCACTGGCCGGGCTTGGCATTGCCTGGCAACAGCGAGGCAGCGTCCAGGCGACCCGTGAAGAAAAACTGCTGTATTTTGCCGTGAGTTTCTTTTTTCTGGCGGCCTTGCTGACCACTCTGCTGGGTGGCATCGATGATGCCGGCGTTAAAAAACTCAGCAAGTTTGCACGCTTGCTACTGGTCATTCCGGCCTATGTGTTTTTACGCCGCGTCGGTGTGAGTCTCGCTGCATTCTGGTACGGCTTGCTGGCGGGCTCCATGGTTGCCGCTGGAATCGCCATATATCAGATATGGGGGCCAGTGAATATCGGGCGGGCACGAGGCATTACTCATCCCATTATCTTTGGTGATCTGGCTCTGGCTATGGGGGTAATGACCCTGGCAGGTGCAGGCTGGTTTCGAGAACGCGCCCGCTGGCAGGTCATTCTTCCTCTGCTTGCCGTCTTACTGGGTTTGCTGGCCAGCGTACTTTCCCATGCCCGCGGCGGTTGGCTGGCGATTCCTTTTTTGGTTCTGGTCTTCGCCTGGTATGCCCGCGCCCGTATTCCCGTGTGGCAGCGTTGGGCGGCAGTGGGCGTGCTGTTGATTACCGTGGCAGCAGCCTATTTTATTCCTGCCACAGGCGTGCAGAAAACCGTGACACGTACCACCGATAATCTCAGTGCCTATTTTCAAAGTGATATCAAGGATGGCACGCGCGCCAGTTCGGTCGGCACCCGCCTGGAAATGTGGCAGGCAGCATGGCGGATTTATTGGGATAATCCTCTGCTCGGCATAGGCTGGGGACACTATAAAAAAAATGCGCAGACACTGGTGGACGCGGGGTTACGCCATCGCTCCGCAGCCACATGGGGGCATCCACATAATCAGTTTTTTGCCGCCATGGTGGGTGGAGGCAGCGTCGCTTTCGTGGCTATTTTGCTGCTATTTCTGATACCCGCCACATTACTGATGAATATTATCCGGCGAGGTAAAACACCGGACACACAACGTCTCGCACTGGCTGGATTATTGCTGATCATCGCCTACATGAGTTTTGGTTTTTCCGAAGCGATTCTGGAACGGGTGCGCCCGGTGAGTTTCTTTGCGTTTTATCTGGCCGTGATTTTCGCGGCTATTTACACGCAATCACGCAGGGCACGCAGCGAACCGGTTGAACGTAAACAACGTCTGTCAGTCACCATCATCGCCCAGGATGAAGCTGACCGCATTGAACCCTGTTTGCAATCCGTCGCCAACTGGGCGGATGAAATTATCGTATTGGACAGTGGTTCCTCCGACAACACCGTAGACATTGCCCGACGTTATACCGACAAGGTATTTGAAACCGACTGGCCCGGTTATGGCCCACAAAAACAACGCGCTCTGGAAAAGGCCAGCTGTGACTGGGTGCTTTCCATTGATGCTGATGAGCGTGTTTCCCCCGAGTTGCGTCATGACATTGATGCCGCATTAACGGACAATCCTGAATGTGTCGGTTATCGTACACCCTGGGCCGTCATGGTCTACGGACATCGCATGGACTTTGGCCGCAGCGCCCGCGCACCACGACGTTTGTTCAAACGCGAAGGCGCACGTTTTACCGATGCACAAGTGCATGAACATGTAGTGCTGGCACCGGGTAAAAAAGGCACACTCGAAGGCCGCTTGTATCACTACACCCATCGCCACTATGGACACGCCCTGCAAAAAAGTGCCAAATATGCCTGGCTGGGCGGGCAAAAACGATTTGCGGCGGGCAAATGGGGTGGAGGTCTGCCCATCGCTGCGCTTCGCTCATTATGGAATTTTATTTTGATCTACTTTATACGGTTAGGTTTTTTGGACGGGCCGGTGGGGTTTGTGGTGGCAGTGACCTATGCACAAGGCGCCTTTAATAAATATGCCGCATTGTGGGCCTTGCGGCGGGAGAAACGACTGGAACGTCATCAAGTTAAGAAATGAACACTTATTTTGGCCGACCAAGCAACTATTAAGCAGCGCTCCTTTACAATTATAAAACTTCGGTGGCAAACGCATAGAGTAAAACGGTAGGGTGGAACAAGCGCAGCGGTTCCACCCAGCCCGGCTTAGCCTGACGGCTATACCCCCCCTGGCAGAATAATTTGGCGCTTAATTCACATGCAAGCTGCTGAACCAGATGGAACAATCAGGCTTTGTTGTAACCCAGATTGGGTGCCAGCCAGTATTCCGCATCCTGCAAATCCATTTTCTTGCGTTTGGCATAGTCGGCCACCTGATCCTGGTTGATTTTGCCCACAGCAAAATAACAGGATTCCGGGTGCGCAAAATACAGGCCACTGACTGCCGCAGTGGGCACCATGGCTTTGGCTTCGGTAAGCCAGATGCCGGTATTTTTTTGTACGTCGAGCAGTGTCCACAAGTTGTCTTTTTCGGTGTGATCAGGAGAAGTGGGATAACCGGCGGCAGGCCGTATGCCTTTATATTGCTCTTTGATGAGTTGTTCTTTATTGAGCCGCTCAGTATTGTACGCCCAGATTTCCTGGCGTACTTTTTCGTGCATGCGTTCGGCAAAGGCTTCGGCAAGGCGGTCGGCCAGAGCCTTAATCATAATGGCGTGGTAGTCATCGTGATTTTTTTCAAATTCGGCGATATGTTCGTCGATGCCAATACCGGCAGTAACAGCAAAGCCGCCAAGGTAGTCAATTTTACCGCCGTCTTTGGGAGCAATAAAGTCACTAAGGCAGCGGTTAGGTTTTCCATCGGCTTTTTGTTGCTGCTGGCGCAGATTACAAAAGACGGTCAAAATTTCGCTGCGTGAGTCGTCGGTGTAGATTTCGATGTCATCATCCACGCTGTTGGCGGGGAAAATGCCCACCACGGCTTTTGCTTGCAGCCATTTTTCGCTGATGATTTTATCCAGCATGCTTTCTGCGTCTGCAAACAGTTTGCGAGCTTCTTCACCTTTTTGCGCATCGTCAAAAATTTTCGGGTAGCTGCCTTTTAATTCCCATGAATGGAAAAAGGGTGTCCAGTCGATGTAATCACGCAGTTCTTCCAGCGGGAAATCATCAAATACCTGTATGCCTGTTTTCCCGGGAGCAGGGGGCGTGTACTCGGTCCAGTTAATTTGAGCCTTATTGGCGCGCGCTTGCTCCAGAGTCAGCCATTTGATAGCACGCTGGCGGTTGGCGTGACTCTCGCGGACTTGCACGTAATCCGCTTTTAGTTTGGCAACAAAGTCTTTTTTCAACTCTGGGGAAATCAGATTTTGCACGACGCCCACGGCGCGCGAGGCATCTTTTACCCACACACTGGGGCCATTTTTATAGTTAGGCTCGATTTTTACCGCCGTGTGCGCGCGGGATGTTGTGGCACCACCCACCATTAACGGGATATCCATGCCCAGGCGTTGCATTTCGCTGGAAATGTGTGACATTTCTTCTAACGACGGTGTAATCAAACCGGAAAGACCGATGATATCCACGTTGTGTTCTTTCGCGGCATCGAGAATTTTTTGTGCGGGCACCATCACGCCGATGTCGATGACTTCAATATTGTTGCACTGCAAAACCACGCCAACAATATTCTTGCCGATGTCATGTACATCACCTTTGACCGTTGCCATCAGCACTTTGGCTGCGGCTTTTTGGCCTTCTTTTTTTTCGGCCTCGATAAAGGGAATGAGATGGGCCACCGCTTTTTTCATGACACGCGCGCTTTTTACGACCTGCGGTAAAAACATTTTGCCTTCGCCGAACAGGTCACCCACCACGTTCATGCCATCCATCAACGGACCTTCAATAACGTGGATGGGACGATCAAAACTCAGGCGTGCTTCTTCGGCATCTTCCACAGCATAGGTATCAATACCTTTCACCAGCGCATGCTCAAGACGTTTGGCCACGGGCAACTCGCGCCATTCGAGATTTTCTTTTTTCGCAATAGCGCCATCGCCACGGTATTGTTCAGCAATTTCCAACAGACGATCAGTGGCATCATCACGGCGGTTAAGGACCACATCCTCCACACGCTCTTTCAGTTCGGCAGGCAAATCATCATATACAGCAAGCTGGCCAGCGTTGACGATACCCATGTCCATGCCTGCCTTGATGGCGTAATACAGGAATACCGAATGGATTGCCTCGCGTACCGGGTTGTTGCCACGGAATGAGAACGAGACATTGGATACGCCGCCGGACACCTTGGCGTAAGGCAGAGTTGCTTTGATTTTACGAGTGGCCTCAATGAAATCCACACCGTAGTTGTTGTGTTCTTCAATGCCCGTGGCTACGGCAAAAATATTAGGATCAAAAATAATGTCTTCCGGCGGGAAGCCAACAACGTCCGTCAGGATCTTGTATGAACGTGTGCAAATCTCAATTTTGCGTGCTTCGGTATCAGCCTGTCCTTCTTCGTCAAAGGCCATGATGATCATTGCCGCACCGTATTGACGCACTTTTTTTGCATGAACGATAAATTTTTCTTCGCCTTCTTTCAGCGAGATGGAGTTGACGATACCTTTGCCTTGATTGCATTTGAGACCGGCTTCGATAATTTCCCACTTGGATGAATCGATCATCACCGGTACCTTGGAGATATCTGGCTCCGAGGCGATGAGGTTAAGAAAATCACGCATGGCAACGACACCGTCAAGCATCGCCTCATCCATGTTGATATCGATAACCTGTGCGCCGTTTTCCACTTGTTCGCGGGCCACACTCAGCGCTTCATCAAATTGCTCTTCGAGAATCAGCCGTTTGAATTTGGCGGAACCAGTCACGTTAGTACGTTCACCAACGTTAACAAATAACGATTCAGCAGTGATGTTGAGTGGCTCCAGCCCTGCCAGGCGGCAGGTGTGGTCATCTTCAGGCACCTTGCGGGGGGCGTATTTTTCCACCGCATTGGCAATGGCTCTGATGTGTGGCGGTGTGGTGCCACAACAGCCACCGATGATGTTCACAAAACCGCTTTTTGCCCATTCTTCAATCTCTGCCGCCATTTCTTCCGGCGATTCATCATACTCGCCGAATTCGTTGGGCAGGCCTGCATTGGGGTGGCTGTTAATGTGACAGTTGGCGATGCCCGCCATTTCTTCCACGTACTGGCGCAATTCCGCTGCACCCAGCGCACAGTTGAACCCAAAACTAATAGGCTCGATGTGACGCATCGAATTCCAGAAGGCCTCGGCGGTTTGCCCGGACAGGGTACGCCCGGAAGCATCGGTAATCGTGCCGGAAATCATCACGGGCAGGCGCTTGCCGCTGGTTGCAAAGTAATCTTCGATGGCATACAGCGCAGCTTTGGCATTGAGTGTATCGAAGATGGTTTCCACCAGAATGATATCGGAGCCACCATCCACCAAGCCTTTGGTGGCCTCCAGATAGGTTTCACACAACGTGTCGAAATCGATGTTGCGAAAACCGGGGCGATTGACATCCGGCGACAGGGTGGCAGTGCGGTCAGTGGGGCCAAGCACCCCGGCCACGAAACGGGGCTTGTCGGCCGTTGTGCGTGAATCGCAGGCAAGGCGGGCCAGTCTGGCGGATTCCAGGTTCAACTCGTAGACCATGTCCTGCATATGATAATTAGTCATGGACACGGCGTTGGCGCTAAAAGTGTTGGTTTCTACGATGTCGGCACCGGCATCCAGATACTGCTCGTGAATGTCACGGATGATCTGTGGCTGGGTTAACGACAGCAAGTCGTTGTTACCTTTCAGGTCACTGTGC
>JALSGT010000075.1 GCA_026982555.1 Chromatiales bacterium | reverse complement strand
ACCGCAGGGACTCTGCCGGAAATTGCAGATGCTGTCCGTTAGCCAATGTTACTACTACCGCATGCACGGCACCTTCGTAATATGCCAGATATTTTTGTGCCGAAATGGCCAGACGAAACCGGTACTCGGTCATCAGTGACGCAGCGCATCCTGAATAGCCTGCGGATTAAACCCTCGCACCACGTTATTTTTTACCAGCAACAAGGGCACGCCGTTGCCTTGTAACGCCTTGTATTGACGCTGCCCTTCGGGGGATTTATCCACATCGTACTCAAAAAAGGGAATATTGTTCTCACGCAGATAAACGCGGGTCATTTCGCAGTTACCGCACCAGTCGGTGCTGTACATCACCACGGGTTCTTCATGCTGCGCCGCAAAATCAGGACGCGATACCAGCAACGCATGCACCGAGCTCCAGTTCAACACCAGCACGCCGACAAGCATGCTTACAGCGACAAAACCCACCATCATTTTTTTCATATTTGATCCAGCGGGCACCACGCACCCGTCATGTTAAGGAAAGATGGGTTTATACTAGCCCGATGGAACAAGATTTTCATTATTATGCACATTAATTCTGCAACCGGTCTGCTGGGTGACGCCAGACAGGTGCCTTCACCCAATTGCGATGCCCGCCCGGATGGTAACCCTGTTGATTTACTGGTGATTCACGCCATCAGCCTGCCCACGGGTGAATTCGGCGGACCCTGGATTGACGCACTGTTTTGCAACCGGCTCAACCCGGCAGCCCATCCTGACTTTGCCGAAATTTGTCAACTCACCGTTTCCGCTCACGCGCTGATCCGGCGCGACGGTGAAATCATTCAATACGTCCCCTTTCAGCAGCGAGCCTGGCACGCAGGCCGGTCACAATTTCGGGGACGGGAAGCCTGCAATGATTTTTCTATCGGGGTCGAACTGGAAGGTTGTGATGACAAACCCTTCGAACTCATTCAATACCAGCAACTTGCACGACTCGCACTCACGCTCATGCGCACCTATCCCGGCATCAGCCCCGAACGCATCACCGGCCACAGCGACATTGCCCCTGGCCGTAAAACCGACCCCGGCCCGCACTTCGACTGGCCACAGTTCCAGCGATTATTAACAGAAACACAAGACTGAACAGGGGACTAAAAGAACCACCACCGCCTCCCGCATCACCATCGCTGACATCGCCAGTATCATCATCGACTGCATTGGCTTGCACTGTCAGAACAGCACCTTCGCTGATGACCGGTTCCCCCACTGTGCCTGTCACTACACAATCGTAAACAGCATCATTGTCCGCCAAACGGGTTGGCCCGGTGCTATAGCTCGGGTTGGTGGCAGCGGGAATAACAACACCATCCTTGCGCCATTGATACGACAGTGGCGCACTGCCATTCGCCACGATACTGAATGTTGCGGACTCACCCTCCCGCACTGTTACCGGAACAGGCTGAGAGATAATACTCGGAGCCTGTGGAACCGAAGAACTATTCTCCCTCACACTGATATCATCGAAATAGGCGGAGTCGTTGAAAGAACCCACACCCACCCGACCAGAGGGGAAAGCGGCATCCGTCGCGGTGAGCACTGCTGCGCCATCAAACAGGACGTTGATCTCGCCACCGTTGCGACGGATCTCCACTGCGTGATAAAAGTTGTCAGTCATCCAGTCCTGTCCCGCGATGGCTATCTGCTGGCGGGCACCTTTCACCACCTTGAATAACGCGGTATAACTCGCATCGTTATTAAACATCATGTAGAAGTAATTTTTGGCATCCTGATAACCAAACACCATGGCAAAATCGGCCTGTGCGTTACCGCCAACGGCATCGCCCAGCCGCACTTGCAGGGTCATGGTAAAATCGCCGTAATTCTCTGGCAAAAGCGAATATTCACCCAGCCGGTCGCCATCGAGACTGGAATATTCAGTGGTGTTCAAAAAATAGGCATAGTCACCCTCATCCATAACAACAGACCAACGGGAAACGGTCAGGGGTTCCCAGCCAACAGCATCGCCATCCGCAAACCCTTCAATAGAAACATAGGTAAACATAAGGCTGCTCATGGCGGCAATGACATTGGGCGTGGACGCTTGATCAGTGACATTGCTCACCGTTAATGTATAAGTGGTGTCTTCTGTCAACTCACTCACCGTCAGACGAACCGTTTGAGCATCGTCATCCAATGCCGCCGCTGTCACCTCCACACCGGAATCGAGACTGTAATTCGTGACTGTTTCTGCGGAACTCTGTTCCAGAGGTTCGCTGAACACCACCGTCAATGCCGTTGCACGGGTGGCGCTTGCCGAAACAATCTCCGGTGCAACGCGGTCACCCTGCACCGTCAAAGCCACGCCTGCGCTGGTCTCTTCTCCTGCCGTGTTTTTCACCACACAATCGTAAATGGCGCCATTGTCTGCCAAACGGGCTGAGTCGATGCGATAAGTCGAGCCGGTAGCACCGGGAATGTCATCGCCGTCCTTGCGCCATTGATACGACAGTGGCGCACTGCCATTCGCCACGACACTGAATGTTGCGGTCTCACCCTCCTGCACTGTTACCGGAACAGGCTGAGAGATAATACCCGGGGCTTGTGGCGAAACCTCACGACGCGGTTTGACGTCAACGGCTAATACCCAGCCATTGTTATTTGCCTCACCGGCATAGGCTCCCCGGTAGGTTTCATCACGCAGGTCTTGATTGAAATCAAGATTCCAGTCCGAAAAACCCTGGAATGCCGTCATGTCCATGGAATCCGCCAGAAGCTTGTTCTCCAGAGGAAACAAATCCAGCGTTCCCAGGCTGGGATCACCCTCCGGATTCACCAGATAATCACTGGCGGCAGCGTAAGTTGCCGTCACATTGTCCCGCAGCACAACCGCTGAACTGGCTGGCACAGGCGCGCCGGCAAATATCGCATTGCCTGCTACCCGCTGCGCAAAATTCGTGTTGACACCACTCACTCTGATACCACTACCCGTGGCAACAACGGTGTTGTGGAAAACACTGATATCGCGCGGCACATCATTGTGCGGCTGGATATTAACAGCATCCCCCGAAGAATTGACGAACAGGTTGTTATAAAGCGCAATGTTGCCTTCACCCTGGAACAACGCCTCGGTGGTATTTTCGTAAAAGAAATTTCCGTAGATTTCGTAAACATCATTGCTGCCAGGGCCGCTCAGCGGGAAATGCCCCACCAATAGATTTGGGCGTGAACCTTCTTGAGGCGGCGAAGGCTGGCTCGCTTTACTGAACACATTATGCCGAATAATGGTTTTACGTTTTTCCAGCGGCATGCCTGGAATCGGGTCGCCGCTCTCATAGGCACGACTGTTCATTTGCTTGATTTGAGCGTTGTACCCCACTGTATTCACAAACAGGTTGTGTTCAATCAGGCCGCCGACAAAGGGCGCGCCATTGCCTTGCCAGTTTCCAAGGTACATACCGGTGCCCGCGCCAATAATTTTACAGTTGCGGATGACCCAGTCCCAGGCTGGCCCCCGGGTGGCAATACCCACCGTCAATTGGTGGGCACCGTGGCGCACGATTTCCAGATGTTCCAACGTAATGTGATGAGTTATGCCCTCTGCACTAACAGCATCGATGTATTTCACATCAAGTCCATCCAATTTGAGATGCTGGATAGTGAGATAACTGGAATTCCTGATCGTCACGGTATTCCAGGACTGAGTCGTACTACCCAAAAATACCGCAGATGCCCCTGTCTCCGGCCCGGTAATGACAATGGATTTGCCCGGCTCACCATGAAGATTGCGGATTTTCATTCCCTCCGTATAGAACCCCGCCTCCAGCGACAGCGTGTCACCCGGCCTCAAGTTGCCTAACAGATCCTCGTAATTTTCCGGATTGCCAACATAAACCACCCCATACGCGGGCCCCACTGCTCCAACAATGGCACCCATCAAACCCAGCAATAGTACAAGCGCCTTTTTAGAGCAAAGTCTCAGAGCATAGCGATTGGAAATATTCATGGCAGAACCTCATGTTCAAAGCCGGATGCAGTCCGCCGACAAAAACGACTGGAATGCAGGGCGTCAGCCCTCATGTCCGTGGAAAATTGACGCAAACGTCAGTCGATTGATGCGTCTGCCTCCAGCACAGACCATCACTCCCGTTATAATCGGCAGAAAAGGCATCGGGTAAACAGACAAAACTCATAAGTGCGACACAAATCCCAACTTCCCTGTGCGACAAACACACTAATGATTGACAACCATTGACCTCATCAACACGTTGAAGATATGCGCTACATCTGCACCATCCAACGAAAAATACACCCGAAGGGTTCCGGGTTTTCGTTTATGATGCACAACAGACCAACAATAAATAACTGTGAGCCGCCATGTCTCTGCTTGCCATACTGATCAGCCTCATACTGAAAAAACTGCTGCCACCCATGCACCGCCTGCGCAGCTTCGCCTGGATTACATCGTACTGCCACTGGATACATGCACGACTGGCCAGTCACAGACACGGCATTGCCAGCCTGCTCATTATTATTTTGCTGCCACTTATTGGTATTGCATCTGTTCAATATTTGCTCAATGACCTGTTGGTCTTTCTCGGCTTTATCTTCAGCATCATCGTACTCACTTACAGCCTCGGACCCAAAGACAAACGTCAACGGGCACACGAATACCTGGATGCCGAAGAACGCGGTGATAAAGACAATGCAGAATCCATACTGCAAGACATTGTTTCCTGCACAACACCTGCCCCGCTACCGGAAGACAAACCCTCCCGTACCCGCGCCCTCATAGAATGCGTATTGATACAAACCCACGAACAACTGCTCGCCATCCTTTTCTGGTTTGTGATTCTCGGCCCCATGGGGGCTGTACTGTATCGACTGACCGTGGAACTGCAACAAGCCGGACAGCGATCCGGCGAAGCAACCGAAACCGGTGATGCGGAATTTCATGCCGCTGTCATCCGTCTGCATTATGTACTCGCCTGGATACCCGGTCGTCTCACCGCACTCAGTTACGCCGTCATGGGTAGTTTTGTACACGCTCTTCACGCCTGGCAAAATGCATCACAGGAAGAAGAAATGGATACAAACAACAACACAAACCCGCAAATCCATCACCTGTTATTACGCATCGGACAAGCCGCTTTGCAATTCGACAAACACCCACTTCAAGATGATTCACTGCATAACGATGCTATTCGGGAAACACTGGATTTATGCGGGCGCAGCCTGGTGGCGTGGATTACTGTATTGGCGTTAATGACATTGGCGGGGTGGGCGAGTTGACGTTACGACAAACAACAAAACAGCGTGAACGATAAAAAACCTGAATAAGGGGAGGCTCCCAATACCATTTTGAATCATTAAATTGCATCACCATCCTGCTCACCGGTACGAATACGCACGGTTTTTTCCACCGGCGTCACAAAAATCTTACCATCGCCAATCTTTCCTGTGCGCGCGGCATTGGTAATGGCTTCAATGCAGGCATCGACACGGTCTTCAGTAACCACTATTTCCAGTTTTACCTTGGGCAGAAAATCCACCACATATTCTGCACCGCGATAAAGTTCGGTATGCCCTTTCTGACGGCCAAAGCCTTTGACTTCAGTCACTGTCATGCCAGTGATTTCAATATCAGACAATGCCTCGCGCACATCATCCAGCTTAAACGGTTTAATCACTGCTTCAATTTTTTTCATCATGACTCTTCTCCATTGCTTCCGGTGTATGCTCCATGCTTACTGTTCCCGGTCATACCCGGAGGTTATCGGATATCGCCTGTCACGTCCAAAGGCACGCCGGGAAATACGTACCCCGGGTGACGCCTGACGGCGTTTGTATTCATTACGATTCACCAGGCCAATCACTCGCTGTACTGTTTTAACATCATACCCTGCGGCAATAATGTCATCAGCACATTGGTCTTGTTCAATGTACATTTCCAGAATCGGGTCCAGCACGTCATAAGGGGGCAGGCTGTCAGTGTCTTTTTGATTTTCAGCCAATTCGGCTGATGGCGGACGATCAATCACTCGTTGTGGAATCGCCGGAGAAATCCGGCTATGGCTGTTATTACGAAATACAGCCAGCCGAAACACCATCGTTTTGGGCACATCTTTGAGCACGGCAAAGCCACCCGCCATATCGCCATACAGGGTAGCGTAACCCACCGACATTTCACTTTTGTTACCGGTGGTCATCACGACTTTATGATTTTTATTGGACAAGGCCATTAGCAACACCCCCCGGCAACGGGCCTGAATATTTTCTTCCGTGGCATCCGGTTCAGTGCCAGCAAAGGGCGTCGCCAGCAAGTCAAGAAAGGCATTAAACGGAGCTTCAATGGGCAACACCAGATGTTCGACACCCAGCATGGCAGCCTGTTCCTGTGCATCCTCCACGCTCATGTCCAGCGTATAACGCGAGGGCATCATCACCGCCTCCACCCGCTCTGCCCCAATCGCATCCACGGTAATTGCCAGGGTCAATGCCGAATCAATGCCGCCCGATAAACCAATAATTGCACCAGGAAATCCATTTTTTTCAATGTAATCCCGTGTACCCAGAACTAACGCCTTATAGATACTCTCCAGTTCATCGTCAGGCTCGGTGATTTGGGCCGCTTGCGGCGTAACAACGCCGTCCGTTTCAACATTAAACACCACAGGAAACAAACCGGTTTCAAATGCTGGTGCGCGCTGGCACACGTTGCCGTCTGCGGTCATCACCAGCGAGGCACCATCAAAAACCAGTTCATCCTGCCCACCCACCAAATTGACATACACCACCGGCAAGCCGGCTTCTCGCACCCGTTTTTCCAGTTCAGCTTCGCGTTCAATACCTTTTGTCCGATGAAAAGGGGAGGCATTCAAATTAAGCACAAGCCGTGCGCCTGCCTGTTTTGCTTTAAGCATGGGGTCGCTGTACCAAATATCTTCACAAACAGTCAGCCCCACGGGTACCCCGGCAATATCCACCACACAGGGTTTACTACCTGCTGTAAAGTAACGTTTTTCATCAAATACGCTGTAATTGGGTAAACAACATTTGTGATAAGTCACAATGCGTTTGCCATCACGCAACACTGCGGCGGCATTAAATAAACCGGCATCAGTTTGCTCGGGGAAACCCAGCACAATATCAATTCCCGTTACCTGCGCCTGAATATTTTCCAGCGCCTGATTCACTGCCCGGTGTAGCCCGGGGCGTAATAGCAAATCTTCTGGCGGATATCCGGTAAGTGTCAATTCAGGAAAAAGAATCGCGTCGGCCTGAAACTCATCACGGGCACGCAATGCGGCTTCGATGACTTTTACCGCATTACCGGAAACATCACCAACCAGATAATTCTGTTGAGCGATAACCACACACAAGCGTTGAGGCATGGGAAAGAAAATCCTGAAAAAACAATTCTAAAAAATGTAGATTGTCATCCCAAAACAACTCGGGACAACGAAAGGCTAACCGTTAAAAAACTCCATCATACGCACGCCCATTTCCGCAGGTGAGCGCGCCACGGAAACACCCGCTGCATCCAGCGCAGCGAACTTATCTTTGGCTGTACCTTTGCCACCGGAGATAATCGCCCCGGCATGGCCCATGCGTTTGCCCGGCGGCGCGGTAACACCCGCGATATAACCCACCACCGGTTTTTTCACATGATGCTGGATATATTCGGCAGCTTCTTCTTCGGCGCTGCCACCGATTTCGCCCACCATGATGATGCCTTTGGTTTGCCGGTCCTGCTCGAACATTTCCAGGCAATCGATAAAGTTGGTGCCTTGAACCGGGTCGCCACCGATACCTACACAGGTACTTTGCCCCAAATTATTGAGCGTCGTCTGATACACCGCTTCGTAGGTCAGCGTACCGGAACGCGAGACAATACCAATGGAGCCTTTTTTGTGAATCACTCCGGGCATGATACCCATTTTGCATCCATCCGGGGTAATAATGCCCGGGCAATTGGGGCCGATCAGATGCACATCACTGCCTTTGAGCGCTGCCTTCACCTTGACCATATCCAGCACCGGAATGCCTTCGGTAATGCACGTAATCACCTTAATGCCTGCATTGGCAGCTTCCAGAATAGAGTCAGCGGCAAATGCAGCAGGTACAAAAATCATGCTGGCATCTGCCTGCGTTTCTGCCACCGCATCTTCTACTGTGTTAAACACCGGGCGTTCCAAATGCGTCTGCCCGCCTTTGCCCGGCGTAACACCACCCACAAAATTGGTGCCGTAAGCAATCGCCTGTTCCGAATGAAACGTACCGTGTTTGCCGGTAAACCCCTGACAGATAACACGTGTCTTTTTATTGATGAGGATCGACATCAGTTTTTTCCTTGTGATTGACTGGCTTGTACGACCTTGGCTGCGGCATCCGCCAGATCGCCTGCGGTAATGATAGACAGACCGCTGTCATTCAGTTTTTCGCGCCCGGCCTCGGCATTGGTACCCTCCAGCCGCACCACCACCGGTACATCCAGGTTAATTTCACGGATCGCCTGAATAATGCCATCGGCAATCAAATCACAACGCACAATGCCACCAAAGATATTGACCAGAATCGCTTCAACCTTGTCATCAGCGACAATCAGTTTTAATGCCTCGGCAACACGATCCGCTGTGGTACCCCCTCCCACGTCCAGAAAATTTGCTGGATCACCGCCATGCAGTTTGATGATATCCATGGTTGCCATGGCCAGTCCCGCCCCGTTGACCATGCAACCAATGTTGCCATCCAGCGTCACGTAATTGAGATCAAACTGCGCCGCTTTGTGTTCGGTGGGATCTTCCTGCATGGGATCACGCATTTCCTCCAAATCTTTGTGCCGGAACAACGCATTGTCATCCAGGTTGATTTTGGCATCCAGGGCCAGCAATTTACCTTCACCCGTTATCACTAATGGATTAATTTCCACCAGACTCAAATCCTTTTCCGTGAACAGACGATACAGACCTAACATGATTTGTGTTAACTCACGGATTTGCGTGCCCTCCAGTCCCAGACCAAAGGCAATCTGTCGGCATTGAAACGGTTGCAGACCCGTGACCGGATCTACCGCCACTTGCAGAATGTTGTCCGGGTCACTAACGGCAACAGCTTCGATATCCATGCCTCCCATACCGGAAGCAATAAACACCAACCGATTGCAGCTGCGATCAATCAATGCACCAAGATACAATTCTTTAGCGATATCGCAGGGTGACTCAATCAACAATTTATCAATGGGCAAGCCCTTGGGACCGGTCTGGTGTGTCACCAGCAGATCACCCAACAAGCTACGCACAGCCGTTTCCAGTTCATCGGCATTCGATACCTGCTTCACACCCCCAGCCTTGCCTCGGCCACCCGCATGCACTTGCGCCTTGACCACCCAGCCATCCCCTTTCAGCTTCTTCGCCTCACTCACCGTAGAGACCACATGGCCAGCAGGCACCGGAATGCCGAAGTCGGTAAATAATGCTTTTGCCTGATATTCATGCAGGTTCATGGTGCTCCCCCGTGGTGATTTTTTAACCAGCTCCAACCGCCGAGGTAAACCCAATGACGGCTGCGACAATAATTTTCCGGGGAGTTTGACATAATTTGCGAAGACATAACATAAACCTCAGCCTTCAAACGATCTGCGGTTAGCGATAAATTTGCCATCAAAAGAAAAAAGGGCATGCAATGCATACCCCCTTTTTTATCGCTTCACACAAACACCAATGAGCGTTACATATCCCAGCCGTATGCAACGCCAAATGCATCCTGTGACATCTTAAGATCAACTTCGCCCCCACCAAATGCACCCGGAATTGAACCCGAGCCTTTCACCTCCTTCGAGAACGCATGCATGTAGGCAAAAGTCAGTTCAGCACCATTCCCCAGCGTTTTGGTTGCCCCCAATGTCAGGTGGTTTTCAACAACCCCGGGGGCCAGAAAGTTAAAAAAGGTTTCAGAAGACGGAATGGGTTGTTTCCCTTTATTAAAACCAGCGCGCAACACAAGGTCGCCCTGGTATTGCCATGAAAACCCCAGCTTATAGACCGTCATATCCTCCCAGCCAAACCCTGGACCATTATCACCGCCCAGACATTGAGACTGATCAGCTCCTCCCATCGCCGGACAATTCAAAAGGTTTGGAGTAAGAGGATTGCTAATAGAGGCAACATCACTGTAGTAAATTTTCGTGACATCGAAAGCGACCGTCAACGCTGGTGTCGCCTTGACAGCCACCCCTAACCCTAAAGTTGCCGGAATATCAAAATCACCCTGCTCTGCGAACAAATCCGAATATTTATCAAACTCACTCATATCCGCCTTGCTCGTGTACATCGCACCCAGCGTTAATATCTGTGAAACCTTCCCGGTCCATCCAAGACCGATACTAAAACCCGTCGAGGAATCATAACTGCCACTGGTAAGATTATCGCCGACACCATCAGCGGCCATACCTGCAAAATTATCGAGCCCCTGCGCTTTAAAGCGTTGGTAAATCATATTAAGACTGATACCCACGGCATGATCCTGATTAAGCTTCATTGCAAATGTGGGAGAAACATAAAGTTGGGCCAAATCAATACCCGGCTTGTCACTACTCGCACCATTGTACAAACCAAACACCTTGTCATAATCCGTATTCATACCGCCACGACCAACAACCGTCAAACCAAAGGCTTTGCCATTACCAAGATCTCGACTGTAACCAAATTCAGGAATCAGAAACATGCTGGTTTCATTGCCGTCATAGGTTCCATCAAACATCCCGGGGGTTGGTCCTGGCCCCGTAGTCCCCGACACCCTGGCTTCTCGATTCGGGCGGAATAAGTTGATACCAAAATCAATACGATTGCCTGTTAATGCAGCCATAGCCGGGTTGGTTGCTGAAGCCAGTGAATCCTGCGCCATCGCAATACCCGCCCCACCCATACCCATGGATTTCATACCAATGCCATGCCCAAAATAACCATTAGTTGCCATTACTGCCATCGGTGTACCCAAAACAACCGCCACGCCCATGGCTAGAATTTTCTTTGCTGCTAATTTCATTGTCGCCCCCTCACTCAACTGCCCAAGGTATATTTTTGGCATACGCACAGCCCACGAAAATTCTGGTTACATGCCGAAAACACTACTCACATACTGGAAGTGCATTGCCTTACTGTCAATACAGAATATAACTAAATAATTAAATACCCGTATAAGAAATCTACTATCTCTGATTACGGCACCCAACTATCAGAACATTAGCAATATCTTCTCTTTTGGCGGCTGAAATGACTGGCAGCAGCTGATGACTTGCATAGAAATACCAGCACCATTGACCGGTTTTTTATGATTTAATGCTCTACTCAAATTATGCCCTTCGATCTTGGAGTCAAAGACCAGATGAAACATACAAAACTTTCCCTGCAAACCAGCGCCTTCCTATGTTGTGGTGTATTCGTCACCACCGCCTCAGCCTCCGGTTTTCGTATACCTGAGATATCCACTGCCGGTACTGCGCTCTCCAATGCCTTGGTTGCCAATCCGGAACTGCCCGGTGCATTGCCTTATAACCCCGCAGCAATGGCCTTTCATGAAAAAGGCCAATTGCTGGTGGGTGTAACACTCGTTCAACCGGATATCAGTGTGAAAACTGACGCCGGCAACAATTCAAAAAGTGAGGGTAAAGGCACTATTCCAATACCCAACGTGTTTGCCTCAGGTCGCATCAATGCTGCCTGGACCGCTGGTGTTGCTATCAATGCGCCTTTTGGACTGGAAACCCAATGGCCTGATGAAACTTTCGCGTCATTTGCTGGCCCGGCAGACCCATTGGAACCCGAGCACAGCAAGATCGAAATGGTGAACACCAATCCTAACGTAGCCTACCAATTCGGAAACACCAGCATTGCTCTGGGTATTAATCGTTACCATGTACGAAAGCTGATTTTTAACACACAGGCAATTTCCATCACTGGCAGCGGGGAAGATTACGGCTGGAACATCGGCTTACTGCACGCACAAGATAACTGGAGCGTAGGACTATCGTATCGATCCAGCGTGGAAGTAAAGCTGGATGGCACCGTTGATGCCACTGCCGTAGGCTCAACCAGCTCTGCCGCCAAGGCCAAAGTTGAATTTCCAAGCCTGTTGCAAGTGGGCGTTCGTTACAAAGTAGATGATAAACTGGCCGTCGAATTTGATGTGGAACAGACGGGCTGGAGTAGTTTTGACACTATCGTAATTGATCACAACAGCCCTGGCATACCCAACCCCATCACCAGCGAAAACAACTGGAGCGACTCCATGGCCTACCGCCTGGGCGCAACTTATGACCTGTCCTCCACCAATCAATTACAGTTTGGTTATTCTTACGATGAAACCCCCAGCGATGATAACTTCTTCTCTGCACGGGTGCCCGGCAACGACCGACAAATGGTCAGTTTCGGCCTTGCCCACAAGCAGACTGACTGGACCATCGAGTTTGCCTATCTGTATATGCAGGCTGATGATCGGAAAATTGCTTCTTCCACCCCCTTTACTGGTGGAGACGCCAATGGTACCGATGCCTTCAACGGCACCTACAAACTCTCGGCGCATTTATTCAGCTTCGGAGTAAGTACGCAGTTTTAGTCCACAGAGGCTTCAATACAAAAAAGGCGATTCATCCGAATCGCCTTTTTTGATTGACCAACAGTAAGAATCAAATAAACAAACAAATATCCGACTCACCCGCAAACTCAAAAAACGTCGCGGCTCCTCCGTATTCGATACCATCCAGAAAATCATCGGAACTGAAATCGAATAAATCCACCGTCATCTGACAAGCAATCAATTTCACTTCCGCTTCAATACACAGTTCGCGCAGCTCTTCCAGGCTGGCGACACCTTTGGATTTCATCTTCTGCTTCATCATCATCGTCATCATTGATTGCATGCCTGGCAAAGCCTGCATCAACACTGGCATGGGCACCGGCATCGGCATACCCGGGTTACCAATAGAGGTCACCTTCATGTCCATTTTCTTGCGCAGCAACTGCAAACCATAAAACGTACAAAAAATCTGCACCTCGTAACCCAGCGCGGCGGCTGTGGAGGCCAGGATGAAAGGCGGATAAGCCCAGTCAAACGAACCTTTGGTGGCAATGATTGCCAGCTTTTTCTCTGCCATTTCACATATCCTCAGACATTACGACCTCTTACACGTCGGTGCCTTCACCTTTAAGCTTTAACCCTTTTTCATCAGAAAATAGAATTTGCCGCCGTCTTCGTGTGATTCCGTTAATTCGTTGCCGGTTTGCTTCGCAAACGCCTCAAAATCTTTCACTGCACCCGGATCAGTGGCAATAATATGCAGCACCTGACCCGCGCTCATCCCACCCAAGGCTTTTTTCGCACGCAAAATGGGAAGAGGGCAATTCAGGCCCGACGCATCCAGCTCTTGATCAAAATCTGCCATTGTTATGCTCCTTTACAATTATTTATGAAGGCGGGTTAAAATCCTGTATTAGAATTCAATTGTCAACTTATATTCCAATGTGCGCAAAAAATCAACCTGCCATTTGGTGGCAAATACTAACTTCACCCGGTTTTTTAGTGGCTATACTAACGATCACCATAGTGAGCCTCAACGACGATTCAATACCCAACCCGTAAAATGGCCGCAAAAAAACGAACCTTGCTCCATCAACGCCTGTCCCACTCTCTGGCGAGGGAAACAATACCGGTAAGCAAACAAGAAAATTGTTTGCGCTAACCACTAAACGTTACACTGCCCCATCCCTCATCGATACTCAAGCAAATACACACCCAGTGAATCACTCAACTCTCCCGATGCCCTTTCACCCCCGACTTCTGCTGTTGAGTTGTCTGCTGGTTATCAGTCTGATATTGCCCTTCAACACAATGGCCGGCGACCTGTCTGCCCAGTTGCCCGATATTGGTAAAGCGGGGACTTCCGTGCTTTCACCACGCGAGGAACAACAGCTTGGGCGGGAATTCATGCGCAGTGTGCAACACAATCTAAAACTGGTGGATGACCCGCCTACCGTAGCCTATTTGCAAGGTTTGGCAGACCTGCTGGTCATCTCGTTACAGGAAAGCCATCAACCCATCACTGTATTTTTGGTGGATGATCCCTCTATCAACGCCTTTGCCGGTCCCGGCGGTTATATCGGCATTCATACAGGACTGTTGCTAGCCGCGCGCAATGAGGGCGAACTGGTTTCTGTGCTGGCACACGAAATTGCACACGTCACTCAACGTCATCTGGTGCGGGCATTTGAAGCAAGCAGTCGCATGACCCTGCCCACCATGGGTGCCCTGATTGCCGCTATCGTACTCGGTGCCAGTAACCCACAGGTGGGTGAAGCTCTTCTGGCTTCCACAATGGCCAACAACACGCAGCAACAACTTGCCCATTCCCGCAGCAACGAGCAGGAAGCGGACAACATTGGTCTCGATCTCATGGTTAGCGCCGCTTACGACCCGCGCGCCATGGTGGCTTTTTTTGAAATACTGCAAAACACACAACGGTCTACAGAATTTGCGGCACCGGAATTTATGCGCACTCACCCACTCACCCTGGGTCGCGTGGCCGATGCACGTAACCGTGCCGAACAATACCCGGCATACACACCACGCAACAACACCACGTTTGAACTCATGCAGGCACGCACCATCACACTCGGCAAAGAAAACGCCACTGCACCACTCGGTGCCCGCCTGAAGAAATCCGCCTGGACCCATGAGGCAAAAAAATATTTCCGCGCCCTTCAGGCGGCCAAAAACGGTGATTACCCGCTGGCCCGCACCACACTGGGCCAGCTCACCCAGGAAAATCGTCATCGTGTGCTGTTCCCTTACAGCGCCGCGCAAATTGAGCTTGCCGACAATCGCCCCCGGCCCGCAAAGGAAATCCTGAGTCAGGCACTGACGCTGTTCCCGGGAAATCTGTCACTGATTGAACTTTACGCCAACACTCTGCTACGCTTGGAGCAGCCGCGCCCGGCTCTGGAGATTCTCAAAGTAGCCCTGCGCAAAAACCCGGAGTATTACCGCCTGTACCAGCCTTACGCCAAAGCCGCCAACGCCCTCCACGAAAAAGCCGAAGCCTATCGGGCACTTGCCGAATGGCAATACGCGCAAGGAGGGCTTTATCAGGCCGTGGCCTACCTTGAGCAAGCGCTAAAAACACCGGGATTGCCACCCTACGAGCGCCTGACACTCCAGGCACGCCAGGACATGCTGAAATCAGAAGTTGAGCAACTCAAAGAGCCCGCTTCGCAAGCACCCGGAGAGCATCTGACAGATACAAAACAGTAACGCAGTGCCCGGGAAAAACCATTTTTTTCACCGCAATGGTTGTGCTCTCCGGCCATTCTGTTATAAAAGTTGGCAGTTTTGTTATGGTTTGGCGAGTAAATTGACAAAGAAGCAATACTGCCTGAATTGCTAAAAAAGCCGGTAAAAGGGTTCGGTTGAGGCACAGCAAAAAATAAAACAGCGACAAAATAACGTACATAAAACAACAGTTAGAAGGAGGAAGCAGCGATGCAAAAAACCGTAAAAAATCCCCGGGTGGCAATCGGTGGCCTGGCGATCATACTGGGCAGTTTTGCAATTGCCCCTGGGATTGTCAGTGCAGCAGAAGCGTCAGCCGTGGAGGAAGGTAAAAAAATCGCCTTTCACCGCAAAAAAGGTAACTGTCTGGCATGTCATAAAATTGCCGGTGGCTCTCTGGCAGGTAACATTGGCCCTGCACTGGTCAATATGAAAGCACGTTTTGCCGACAAGGAAAAGTTACGTGCAAAAATTTATGACGCCACCGCTAGCAGTCCCAATACCATTATGCCTCCTTTTGGCAAGCATAAAATTCTCACCAAGAGCGAGCTGGATAAGGTCGTCGAATTTATCTACACCTTGTAATCGCCCATATATTCAAATTTAAAAAAGCTAGAAAAGGAGACACCACCATCATGAAACGTAGAACCTTCCTCAAAGGTACCGTTGCCAGTGGAATGTTGAGCGTTGCCGCAAGTGCTGGCTTGCTGACGCCCCGCAGGGTACTGGCTGCATGGCCTGAAACTGCATTTGCAGCCAAAAGCATTGATGACGCCCTCGACACATTACTCGGTGATACCACTCTCGCGACAAGTGCCGACATCAAAATCAAAGCTCCCGAAATCGCAGAAAACGGCGCTGTGGTGCCAATCACCATATCAACCGGTATGGCTGCGGAATCCATCAGCGTTCTGATCGCTAAAAACCCTTCACCTTTGGCCTGTAGTTTTGCCTTGGGCGGCAGCACTCTGGGGTTTGTCTCAACTCGCGTAAAAATGGGGGAAACATCTGACCTGATTGCTGTCGTCAAATCCGGCGGAAAACTGTATAGCGCGAAAAAGACCGTCAAAGTCACCATCGGTGGCTGCGGTGGTTAACCCCACCCGACTCGTTACCACTACTGACATTAGAGGATAAATAACATGGCCAAAAAGAAGATTCGTATCCGCGCCAAAATGAAAGGCGACGTCGCGGAGGTCAAAACCCTGATGAGCCATCCCATGGAAACCGGCTTTCGGAAAAATAAAAAGACCGGTAAAAAAATTCCACCCCACTTCATCAAAGAAGTTATCTGTGAACACAAAGGGAATAAAATCCTGGTCGCATCCTGGGGGGTTGCCGTATCCAAGAACCCTTACCTGTCATTCAAATTCAAGGGGGCCGCCAAGGGTGACACAATCACCATCAGCTGGAATGACAACAAGGGCGAAAGTGCAACTGCTGACGCAAAAATCAGCTAACATTGGCCGATAAATACAATAAGCTGTTGTCTGCCGTTTGTACAAGTTGCAGCAATAGATGGATGGAGGAGCAATAATGAAAAAACTGCTTTTGATCACTGCAGCAATCAGCGTCCTTGGCGCACCGCTGGTCAGTCAAGCAAGTCCTGAAGATGACTTGAAGGCATTTAGAGGATATTTTATGGAACGTTTTCCCAATGTTCCCCTGGAGGAGTTTGCCAATGGTGTGTACGCCATTGATCCAGCCTCCCGCGAACAATGGGAGGCCATTGAGGAATTCCCGCCTTATGAGATTGCCATTGATGAAGGTAAAGAGCTTTTTAATACACCTTTCAAAAATGGCAAAACCTATGCCAGCTGTTTCCGTAACGGTGGTATCGGCGTAAAAAGTGATTATCCTTACTACGATACTGAAAAAGGCCAGGTGGAAACGCTGGAATCGGCAATCAACGCATGTCGCACTAAAAATGGTGAAAAACCGCTGAAGTGGAAACAGGGGAAAATCGCCTCTTTATCGGCCTATATGGCTTATACCACTCGCGGCCAAACCATTGACATTAAAATCCCCCACGACCAACGTGCAGTGGATGCCTATGAAGACGGCAAGCGCTCTTACTACGCCCGCCGTGGTCAGCTGAACATGTCTTGTGCGCACTGTCATGTAGACAACTCGGGTAACAAGATCCGTGCGGATCTCCTGTCACCTGCATTGGGGCATTTGTCACATTTCCCGGTTTACCGGTCAAAATGGGGTAACCTGGGTACCGCACACCGTCGTTTTGCGGGTTGTAACAAACAGGTTCGCGCCCTGCCTTTTAAAGCACAAAGCCCACAATACCGTAACCTTGAATACTTTCTTACTTACATGAGTAACGGTATTCCCTGGAACGGCCCTGGCGCACGTAAATAGCACATTGGCTTCTCTTGCCAATGCTTTTCTAACACATTAAGAAAACAAAGCCTGATGAATCAATCGCTCATCGGGCTTTTTCTTTTTGGGGGGGATCGCTAAAACAATAAAATACATTTTATAAATAATATTTATCGGGGTAAAAGTTCATATAATTGGCATGGCAACAAGGATTAAACCTAGACTCCGCAGTTGACCGCTTCGAGGATGCATTCACATTTTGATAAATAGCTGGCTGGGTGGTTTTGGCACATTCACTGGTTGAATGAGTCGCTACGACCTGTATAGCGCGTTGCCTTTTGCGTCTGGCCGTTCAACGGCGGAATCCAGGTTAAACTACCTCTTAAGTGGTAAGTATTACGCCTTGTTTTGTGTGTAGAATGAGAATTTCCACTTACATGAAACTGCGACAAAACAACACCCGTAAATAATGGATGCCACACATAAAGCAACACAATTACCCGCCAGTTGTGTGCGAAGAAGTCCGCCACACTGGCACAAATAGCCTTGGAGCCGTTGAATGAATATCTCTCGCCGGGAATTTTTACAAATGCTGGCCGTTGCCAGTGCGGCAGGCATATCATTGCCTGGACAAGCCATCGCAAAAAACCAAGCTGCTGAAAAAAAACTCTATGACCTGCCC
>JALSGT010000074.1 GCA_026982555.1 Chromatiales bacterium | reverse complement strand
CCAATACTGCCCCGCTTGTATGTCGGCACAAGCTTCGCTCAAATAAATCAACACAGGTCAATATTGTTTTATCATCATTAAAAATCCAGATACTAACACGTTCCACATGCAATGCTTTTGCCGATAATTCGGTGGCCTTATTAAGGGTAACCACATGATCCTGATAATCCACTTTTGACCATTCCAGCAAGGCCTGCTGATAATCAGCCTTGCGATCCAGCACCTCCTGAATTTTAATAATATTTTCATTAATCACGGCTGCCATTACAGCAACTTCATCTCGCCCATGTACAATAATAGGCTGTGCAGATTTTTGCTCCTGATTCAAATATTGAAAAAAGCTCAGCAAACCATTTTGAAATGATGTAACAATTGATGTGATTGATCTTGCAATCATCGCACCAAACAACAGCCCTAAAATAATCGTTGTCACACTCACCACTAACAAAACCATTGCAACGCGACTGCGTCTCATGGACATATGATTGACCGAATGTTCAGCCAATAACACAGCATCAGCAATAATATTTTCACCCAATTGTTTCATTTTGGGCAGCACGTCTAAAACAAATCGCTCATTAGTTTCCACCCACGAACGCATAGTGGCTTCATACAGTCGGGCTGAATGACTAAATTTCTCCAGCTTTTCAAACTCAAAGGGCTGACTCGACATCCCCTTTAAACGATCCCATTCCCCCATCATAAACTGGAAATCTTTTTTAAATGCCTCGTACACTACAACATCCGGGCTCAATCGATATTTTTTCTCATGCAATCGAGTAACATAAGTATATTGCCAGATATTTGATCCGTTGTTGATTTTCTCAATCGTTTTTTGACTCAAATCCTTCTTTATTTCCACTCGTTTTTCTTCTACATATTCCTGTATTTGCCGCGTAATATATTCACCCTCGACTCCCAATATATCCGCCTGCTTATTCAGCTCGATTAATAACGCCACCCCTGTTAAGTACAGTTTTTTGTATTCATTTGTTGAATGATGTATTTTCTGTAAATTTTCCGGCAATAACTCACCATCAACCAGATTATTCGCCTGATTGAGTATTTGGTATATTTTTTCCACATGTTTTATGGCCTTTGTATAGGCCTTATTCGCCTCTTCAATATCATATACTGAACCATTGGTATTTAAACGGTAGTTCTGCTCCTCCAGTATCAGCTTATTGGTATAACGTTCGATTTCTATCGCAAAAATCAGGTCATCCATTTCGATGCCAAGACTGTCCAGCCCGTTGTTTGATACAAAAGACAGCACCAGTGCCACGACAGCACTGAGCAGTACCAGCAGATAGGTCTTGGTTTTAAGAGATATTCGATTTCCAACGCTCATTTACGGCTCATTTACGGCTCATTTTTTGTATTTATTTGTTTCTATACTCGTGACGTTTGGGGTTTTGATTTTATTCCACATTATTTTTCCCTGCCTAATAGCGCCTGCTTTTAGTGCTGTTGTGAAATAAATATGACACATATCTGAATGTCAATCACTGTGAAGCATTCCATCAACAATAGAACATACATGCATATTCCTACAACCCCCCTAATCCCGCACGATTAACAATGAAACCTGACAACCCATGCCCAAAAACCACTGAGCAACCCCTAAGTTAACCCGCTATTCTGCGGTAAATTATTATCAGCAGTGAATATACTGGTAATGAAACCAGTTTTTTTGAAAGCACCTCCAGGTAACAATATCAATAAAGAGCATTGGAAATACATCTACCCCACTCTTACTAACATTTATTTTTGTCGGACAAAGCAACGCGAATACAATATGACAGTTATTTCATGAACAACGTGAAGCAGAAAAAGGCAAGAAATTTAAAACAAACCCAATAGAAGTATAAGATCAATCCAACTGCAACTCGATGGTGCCGCTCACTGAAACCGTCACCGTTTGTGTGCCTGCTTCAAAACCGGGAGCGATACGTGCGTCAGCCATCGCCGACATCTCTGCACGCATCATTGGTCGCACCGGCACACCACCACCGGTATTAATATTCATTTGCACCACGCGATAACGATCACGGTTCATCTGTTTTGCCACCAGTTCCGCACGCCGCTGAAAAAGTGCTATTGCCTCAGTAATCAGGTTTTCCTCCACTGTATTGCGGCGCTGAACGGAGATACGATAACCGACCCGGTCCACCGTCAGACGCTCTTGTAACTTACCAATAAGCTGACTCAAGTCAGCAATATCTTTGCTTTCCAGACGCAGGCTCTGTCGCACCCGCCAGGCCGATAAACGCCGTTGCTGATAAACGGGATTGGTCTGGTAGCCCATGGTCTGTACAGTGACTCCGTTAACTTTTTTGGCCTCACCAATAGCCCATTGAATAGCAGCGTTTACTTCCTTCGATAACGCCGAGGGGTTATTGCCTTCACGTTGCACGGATAATGTTGTTTCCAGAATATCGTTCTCAATTTCATCTGAGGCTGTAGCCTGCAAACTAATGCGGTCGTAATGTGTATCATCATCCCTGTCACTGGCCATCGTTACCGCAGACAGCAGTAAAATAACAAAAAACAAGGGTAATAAAAGATGAGGCAAATGCAATACAGGCATGTCTTTCTCCTGGCAAATTCAATAATCGTCTGCTGATAGTAATATAAACCGGCAACATATACTCGTGGCGATTGGGATTGTGGCTTTCTTGCGCGCCCTCATCATTTTGCCATCGGTATATTCTCTATCGTATTATCCTAAATTCCGCAGTTGACCGCTTAGCGGGCGCAGTAACACCGTGATAAACATTCTGTACACATACCGGCCATTCAGCGGCGGATTTTAGAATTATGATTTTCGTTGTAACCGGTTATTCGCCAAAAGGAAAAACTGAAAATGGATAAACACAAACTCATAGTGAAAGCTGCCGATATCGCAGTAATGCCCGGCGAGAAACGGATTCATTTTCTCAACCCCAATGCCGTGCGCATTAACAAATCCCTCGGCGACGCGGTGGGCTTGACGCAGATCGGTGTGCATATCATCAGTGTAAAACCTGGACACGACACAACGGAATATCACAAACATTTTTATGAAGAAGAATGTATTTATATTCTCTCAGGCCAGGGCACAGCCATTATCGACGGTAAACACCACACAGTAGAACCAGGCGATTTTCTCGGTTTTCCACGCGGCGTGGCAGCGCACAATATTGTCAACGATGGTAACGAGATATTGCAATGTCTGGTAATGGGGCAACGACTGGAACAGGATGTGGCAGATTACCCGGATAAAAACAAACGCCTCTACCGCAACAATGACCAATGGGATCTGGTGGATATCGCAGATATCACTGAACCGCAGCGCATTTTTCTGCCTCCGGATGAAAGCTAAGAAATAGAAATTACTCCACCCGCGCCATTACCACACCACCCTTGCGATACAGAATTTCCGGGTTATTCAGCTGTGACAGATATTTACTCTTGGTCAATACAATGTCACCCGGCCTGGGTTTGCGTGTTTCGGTAACACGTTGTGTATACACACTGAAGCTGGGCGTGTTGAGACGCCAACGCACAACGGTCAGATTATCGCGATTGGCAATGTCAGCCGCTTCCTTGATCGGCCCCTGATGCAAACCACCAATAACCGGCAACAGAAACATAGACAACGAAAATGTGACCACTACCCCACTGACAAGCAATTTTTCCGAGGGTAAAAAGCGCCGCTCGCCCATGCACAAAAGAGTAAACATAATCGTCGCCACAAAAAACAATCGATAAATTAACGAAAACTGAGACTCGTATTCATCAAGCATTTCACGCATGTACATATCTTTTATGGCGGGTAATGAGCCCGCAATCACTTCCGGCAATAACAGCAAAAAGACGAACAGAATGAGCTGTGGCATAAACAACCACCACTGCGCACTCAACGCACCTGCCCCGGATTTATCCAGTTTGCTCAGCCACAGCGCCATAATGATAAATGTACCGGTCAACCCATACAGCACATAATGCGGCAGTTTGGTGCCGGAGAGGGAAAAGAACACCAGCACAAAAACAAACCACAGCAAGGCAAAGCGGGTGAATTCGTCGCGCCACAGTTGCCTGACATTCAGTAACGATCTGATCAGCACGGTGGTAAACGGCAGCACAGCTACCAGCACCACCGGAATGTAATAAAAAATGCCGCCACCATGCTGTTCCATGGGGCTGCTGAAGCGGTCAATATTGTGCTTGAAGAAAAACCCCTGAATAAAAGCATCACCCTCTTTCAGGTATTGCGCCACATACCAGGGCATGGCGATAATCAGAAAAATAGCAATACCCAGCGGATTGAACACCATTTTAAACCAGGTCTTTAATTCCCGGCTGGCGGCAAAAAACAGAAAACTCACCGCTACAGGCACCAGCACGGATACCGGCCCTTTGGTCAGAAACCCCAGCCCAATGAGTGCAAAGGTGAACAACAACCAACGGCGCTCACGCTCTTTCCAGTAGAGATAGATACAAAACAGGGAGCCCGCAATAAACAGATTCAGCAACGCATCCGCCGTGGCCGCCTTGGCCATTACGGATACCTCAAAAGCCGTGGCCGTAATAATAGCGGCCATCAGCCCGGTGCGTTCATCACGTATCCGGCGCACAAAGACGAACACCGCCAGCACCCACAGGGTGGCGGCAATGGCCGAAGGCAGGCGGAAGGCAAATTCGTTAATGCCAAAAACAAACACGCTGGCAGCCTGAAACCAGTAAATCAGAATGGGCTTGTCGTAACGCGGCTTGCCATCAAGATAAGTGGAAATAAAATCACCGCGTTCGAACATCTCACGGGTCGCTTCGCTGAACGCCCCCTCGTCGAGATCAAACAGGGGCACAGCATAAATATTCAGGTAAAAGCTCACTGCGACGGCAAACAATGCCAGCAGACGCAAGGCAAAATTACTGGCGGGTTGGGGACTGATTGCGGACATTAAGGTCTCTTTGCAAAAATTAAATCATAAATTGTGGATGAAAGTAGTCTCAGGGATTCTCAACAAACGCCCAGTGCAGACAACAAATGGCAATCAGGCTCATTCAATAGACTGTTTGGCATAAATAAATGGTATAAATAGACGCTCGCTCGCAAACGACATATCGCACTTGGCAAATAATCATCCTGTAAAAAATCCGGCTGGCGGCTCGATACCCAAACGGCAACGACCCGGCTTTCATTATGTCGTCGGCACCATATTGCTGCTGGGGCTGATCATCGCCGTAGAAACCTGGATCGGCTGGTCAGCACTGCTCCGCCCCTGGTTAAATCTCGCCCCCGAATACCTGGCCGCTGGCATTATACTGATATTTTTGACTTACGGCCTGCGTGCGCTGCGGGTCTATGATTACTTCATTGCCGACACCCGGGGCCAGTTTGGCGTGTGCCTGCGCCTTTCCCTGCAACACAACCTGCTGAACAACCTGCTGCCCATGCGTTCTGGCGAGCTGGCCTTTCCAGTACTGATGTCACGCTGTTTCGCGGTACCGGTCATGCGCTCTGTACCCGGCCTGCTATGGTTCCGGTTTCTGGATTTACACACCCTTATTGCCTTTGCCCTGCTGGTCATCAGTGAGCCTTTTGTCGGCCAAACCCTGGGAGTCACGTTGGGGCTGTTGTGGATGAGCATACCCTGGCTGGGTTTCAGGCTCACCGCCTTCTGGCAGGCACGCCTTGCCCGTCACCCTGGCCGGGCAAGTCATTTCATGAAACAAATACTGGAAAGCCTGCCACAACACCCCCGTCTATTTTGGCGTTCCTGGCTGTGGACACTGCTCAACTGGTCCATCAAGCTCGCCGTTTTTGCCTGGATTCTCACCCTGTTTTCCAATATTCCGCTGGGCACTGCCTGGATTGGTGCAACCCTTGGTGATTTCACCAGCGTACTGCCCATCCACGGCGTCGCTGGCGCAGGCACGTATGAAGCTGGCGTCGTAGCCGGGCTGGCCCCGTTTGGCATTGATCCGGCAGAAGCACTGCAAGCAGCCGTCAACCTGCACCTGTTTGTATTGGGCTGCACCCTGCTGTCAGGTGCGTTAAGCTTGTTGCTGCCCGCATTGCCGACACCGACATCTGTAGAGGTCAATCATGATTAACCACTTCTTTCGTTTGCTCGTATTGTCTGGCACATTACTGTTGACAAGCCAGGGTCAGGCAACACCGTTACCGCAACAATTCACCGCCGTGTATGCTGTAAAAACATCCGGCATGACCATCGGCGAAACCAAACGTGTGCTCAGCCACAACGGCGAATATTATCAATTTGAATCCATCACCCGCCCCAAAGGCGTTGCCCGCCTGCTCACCAGCGGACAAGTCGTCGAACGCAGCCAGTGGAATTTTTTCCACGGCCAGCCCCGGCCTGAGCACTACACTTTTTTTAACAGCGGCAGCAAAAAAAACCGCAACGTAAAACTGGATTTCGACTGGGACAAAAACCGGGTGATCAACACCATTAACGGCGAGCCCTGGTCCATGCCACTGGAGCATGGCACTCAGGATAAACTGCTTTATCAGTTACGCATTATGCAGGACTTGCCCACCAGTAAAACCATGCTGCGCTACCCCGTTGCCGACGGCGGAAAATTGAAATATTACGATATTGAAATCATCGGCAAGGAACGCATTCGTACAAAACTGGGCACCTTCGACACAATACGTTTGCGTCGCACGAAAGGCAGCCGAAAAACCACGTTATGGTGTGCCGAGCAGCTGGGTTATTTACCGGTGCGTATCGAACAGCAAAAAAATGATGACAGCCCAGTGATAGCAACATTGACATCGGTATCAGGTATTACCCCAGGCAATAAAAACCTGTCGGCAGCCCGATAAACGGGAAGGAGTACAGCGATGGAAAAATATCTAACGAAAATGATGATACAGGGGCTTGCAACAACCGTTTTGCTTATCAGCACTCACATCAATGCCGCAGACCATATCTGCTCCGACTGCCATGCCTCCGCCACTCCCGGAGCCAATGATCTCATTCAACCCCTGTCAGGCCTCTGTGCTGACTGCCATATTGACCGCATCACCGCTGGAGAGCATGTGGTCGGCATTCCCGTCACTGCGCCTGACAACACGTTGCCATTACACGACAATGTAATGAGTTGTGCCACCTGTCATGACCCACACCAGTCCTTCGCAGCCCTGCGCATGAAAGACCCGGCACTTTGTCGGCAGTGTCACCAGAAATAAGATACACATAGAATATAAAAAGTGGCGCACAACAACCCTGGAGAAAAGCCATCAGGCCAAGTCCTTCCCGAAAAAAGAGCGAAGCTGAAGTATTACCGGTTGTTCGTTCTGCTCTCTTCAATACAGCGTAAAACAGTAGGGTGGAACAAGCGCAGCGGTTCCACCAATGGGCGATAAGAAACAACAAACAGCCTCTATGCCCTCCGGCGTTTGGTGGAACCGCTACGCTTGTTCCACCCTACTCAGCCTGGCCTGACGGCTAAGCCTTCTATTTCCACAGCCAGCCTTCAAATAACTTGCAGGCCCAGCCCACACCTCATTCTCTTCTAAGTCAGGTACGAGGTGTAAGGCAAAACCAAGTGCCTCATAACTGTGGTCATTGTAATGAACAATGATGACGGTGCTTTGGCTGTATGGAAGAACGTTGCAAACAATAAACATAAAATTCAGGCAAATCGTTATATCGATAATACCGGCTTCCAAAAAAACCGGTAACTGTCAGATCAAGTTTGAACCACTACACATGAAAGGATTTTTTTCAGACTTTGAACTGCCGGACAATCCCCGACAAATGCCCTGCCAGTTCATTCAGTTCATTACTGGCCGATGCGGTTTGCTGCGCACCCGCCGCAGTCTGTTCGGTGATGTCGCTGATGTTAACGACCGATTGGTTGATGTTTTCTGCCACTGCATTCTGCTCTTCAGCAGCGGTGGCAATTTGCACATTCATTTGATTGATCACCGTGACGGCCTCGGAAATCGCCTGTAAAGAAGCCCCCGCCTGCACTGCCTGTTCGACGGTGGCATCGGCATCTTTTTTACTTTTGTTCATCACTTTCACAGCTTCCTGCGAACCGGCTTGCAGGCGTTCGATCATGGTCTGAATTTCCGAGGTGGATTCCTGGGTACGGGAAGCCAGAGTGCGCACTTCGTCAGCCACTACGGCAAAACCCCGTCCCTGTTCACCTGCGCGCGCTGCCTCAATGGCGGCATTCAATGCCAGCAGGTTGGTTTGTTCGGCAATACCGCGAATCACATCCAGTACGCCGCCAATGGCTTCGCTGTCGGCTTCCAGGCGGTTGATCACTTCTCCTGCGCGTTCCACCTCCCCGGCCAGGCTATCAATGGCGTCGATGGTTTTACCCACCACAGTACGTCCTTCACTGGAGGCATTTTCGGCGTTTTGTGCGGCGTCTGCTGCCTCTGTGGTATTGCGTGCGACTTCCTGACCAGTGGCCGCCAGTTCATTCACCGCTGCGACCACAGCATCCGTTTGATGTTGTTGACGATCAGCCCCCTGGCTGGTTTCTTCAGTAACAACAGTCAGACGATCTACCGAATGGGTTAATCGTTCTGTGTGGCCCATAATTTCCCGGATGATGTTATGTACCATGCTGGCAAACTGGTTGAAACCACTGGATAGTTTACCGATTTCATCGTTGCTGGAATCATCCAGCCGTCGGGTCAGGTCACCCTCACCTCCCACGATATCAGTCATAACATCCAGAGCGGCCTGCAAAGGGGTAAGGATCATCTTCAAGATGCCCCAGGCAATGATGAATCCCAACACCAGGCCAAAGGCCAGCATCGAACTGAGCAATACCTCGGTGCCATTCATCTGCTCAATCAACCCATTGAGCACTTCTGGTTGAATGTCACCAGCCACGTTCGTCAAGCTGTCTTGCAGCGCAGACAGGCTCATTAAAGCGCTCAGCGAAATCACCACAATAATCAGCTGCATCAGGCCGAAACCCGCTAAAACTTTCACTTTAATCGATAGGTTTTTGAACAAATACACATTTTTCCCCAGGAATGATGGCCGTTCATATACAGCCGTTGTGAGGGCATAAGCCTCTGTTACCGATGCATCGGCAGGGGGAAAAATAAACTTTAGCGGTTTGGTGATGCGCTTCCGGAAATAATGAGCCAGAGAAAACCTCTGGCCCAGAGGTACTGTTTTTACGACAAATCAACACCCAGCCGGCGGGCCACTTCTTCGTAAGCTTCAACAACACCGCCCAGCCCTTGACGGAAGCGGTCTTTGTCCAGTTTTTTACGAGTCTTGATATCCCACAGACGACAGCCATCAGGGGTAAACTCATCACCCAGATAAATGTCACCCTGGAAGCGGCCAAATTCCAGTTTGTAATCCACCAAGAGTAAACCGGCATCAGCAAATAACCTGGTAAGAACAGCATTGACCTTAAAAGTCAGCTCTTTCATTTTTTCTACCGCCTCATCATCCGCCCAACCAAACGCACAAATGTGATATTCGTTGATCATCGGATCGTGCAGCTCATCACTTTTGAGAAAAAACTCAAAGGTGGGCGGGGTCAGCTCAATGCCCTCCTCCACACCCAGGCGTTTGCAAATACTGCCAGCGGCAATGTTGCGCACCACGCATTCAATGGGAAACATATCAAGCTTTTTAACCACCGTTTCTTCTGCGGACAACAGTGCTTCGTGATGAGTGGGCACGCCCGCTTCTTCCAGTTTCTGCATAATGAATGCACTGAATTTATTGTTGATTTCACCCTTGCGATCCAGCTTCTCAATTTTTTCACCGTCGAAGGCAGAAGTATCATTGCGGTAATGCAAAATCAGTTTATTCTCATCGTCTGTGTAATAGACGGACTTGGCTTTACCGGCATAAAGTTCTTCACGTTTTTCCACTTTTTTACCTTTATTAAGTTTCACAAAAAATCTGTCTTTATTTAGAGGGGTGTTAACGTGTTAACACCCCTCTAACATACGCACACGAACTAATAGCTCGATTAAACCTGAATTCCGCAGTTGACCGCTTCGAGGATGTATTAACATTTTGCTAAATAGCATGCCGGGTGGTTTTGGCGCATTCATTGCCTGAATGAGTCGCTACGACCGGTATAGCGCGTTGCCTTTTGCGTCTGGCCGCGTTGCGCATCGTCGCGCCTTGCCCACCACAAAAGGCAACGCACGCTACAGGCCGTTCAACTGCGGATTTTAGGTTAAACATCACGCCAGGCAAACCCGGTCTGCTGATCGGCGATGCTCACCCAGTCGGCAGAACACCCCATAACATCAGCCAAAGCGGCCTGAGCCAAAGCCGGTGTATTGTGTTTTTCACTCAAGTGCGCGGCTACCAGTTGCGTCAGCTTTGAGGTATCAATCCGGCTTAAAATATCCGCAGCCTGTGCATTGCTCAAGTGTCCCTGATCCCCGCCCACCCGTCGCTTGAGTGAAGGAGGGTATTCACCGTTCGCCAGTAATGCCACATCATGATTGCACTCCAGTACCAACGCATCACAAACGGACAGCTGTGTTTCCAGATGCGGCGTCCGGCTGCCCACGTCCGTCAGCAAACCAAGGCGTTTGTCGCCGTTACCAAAGACAAACTGACACGGTTCGCGCGCATCGTGCGGCACGGGAAACGGTTGCACTTCAATATCACCAATGGCAAATGTGCTATGACTGCAAATACGCTTTTTTTCAACCCGGACGCCCAGCCGGTCTGCCGCAAAAGTGCCTTCCGTGGCCCACACCGGAATGGCGTATTTTCGTGCCAGCGCGCCTACACCATTAATGTGATCACCATGCTCATGGGTCACCAGTACCGCACTGATAGCCGCCGCAGAACTGCCCAGTTTTGCCAGCCGCGCCTCGGTTTCTTTCATGGAAAACCCGCAGTCCACCAGCACACAGGTATTGCCCTGCTCAACCAGCATCGCATTACCGCGACTACCACTACCCAGTGAAGCAAAACGCATTCAGGAGCCGCAGGTCAGGTTCAACGGCTTCCTCATTCCAGCTGCCCCAGCAACAACACCAGCAGATTCCGTGTAATCTGGGATTCGTCTACATCACCTGCCTGGTTGCGCACACTGACATGGGTAAACTCACCCTTTTCCCGCACATGAATCCAATATTCTTCACGTACTGTGGCACTCTTCTTTTTGCCAAAATTCAGCTCTTCTTCCGACAACCCCGAAGGCAAATCATTATAAACATGGTAAATACGACTGCTACGGTCAAAGTCCTCAATCGTGAAACCCAGTGCATCCAGCGCCAGGCCTGTGCGGCGCCAGACGATATCAAACCCGGCCTTAACGATGATAACTGTGCTCTGCTCACTGTCCACATCAATACGCGCATCCAGTGGCTGTAACGGCACCGCATCACTCACATCTTCGGCAGCAAGATAACGCGCCAGACGGTTCAGCATTTCCACAGCGCGATCTTTATCAGCCGGGCGCAATTCCCAGCGGCTCTCCTGCTCGCCTTCACCTGCCACTCGTTGACTATTACGCTGTGTCAGAAAAATATCCGTATAACCTGGCTTTTCGGCAGGCTCAATGCGAATACGCAGACTTTCGCGCCAGTTGGCTTGTGCATTCCCGGCCGACGGCTCATCAGCATATTGTGCTTTCCAGTCGGTTTCCAGCAGGCCGATAACCGGTTCATCGCGCTGTACGCGGTAACCACGCATATCGAGGAACTTACGTGCCAGAGGCCAGACCTGTTCAGGCTCGGCTTCCACCACGAGCCAGCGGCGCTGGCCTTCCCGCATGCGCTGCACCCCTTTGCCCGCAGGCAACACCCGCTCACCGATACGTGGCGGTTCATTGCACTGACAATCGACAGTCGGCGCTGCCTGTTTGGCGGAAGAGCCACCCAGTTCGGGCAATACCGGTCGCGCCAATCGTGGATCACCCTGCGGGGTCACCAAATCCGGTGGTACTTCCAACGGTGTCAGTAAACGGGCATCACCGGCCTGTCCGTCTTCACCTGCAAACCAGCTACAGGCATTCAGCGTGGCGGCAATCATCAGCAAAAACAGCCCGCGCAAAGCTGAGGAGGAAATTCTCTTATGAAAAACAGACGGCATTGGCACTGCGTTCTCCTGATGTTGGGCAACTCGTATAGAACAGGTCATTAGATAATGAAAAATGTGTGGCGCAGCTGATCATATTACAACCTGGTTCATCACACCCGCGTGCTGCATGGCCTCACGCAACGGCGCATGACAGGCCGCCGCCAATGGTGTCAGCGGCAGACGGATACCTTCGGAGATCAGGCGCATTTCCTGCAACGCCCATTTCACCGGAATCGGATTGGATTCAAGAAACAGGTTTTCATGCAAGGGCATCAACTGCTGATTAAGACGCCCGGCCTCGGCGCGATCACCCCGCAAAGCCGCCGCACACATCTGCTTCATCACTTTAGGAGCCACATTGGCCGTTACAGAAATATCACCTTTGGCACCCATGAGAATCAACTCCATGGCCGTGGCATCGTCACCACTGTAAAGATTCAGGCGGTCACCGCAGCGATCAAGAATCTCCTGCCCGCGAGCAAGATTGCCCGTTGCCTCTTTAATACCGACGATATTACTGATGCCCGCCAGACGTTCCACCGTTTCCGGCAACATATCCACCGCTGTACGACCAGGCACGTTATACAAAATCTGCGGGATGGCCACAGCGTCCGCTACGGCACGGTAATGCAGATACAGCCCTTCTTGTGTCGGTTTGTTGTAATAAGGAGTAACCAGCAGACAGGCATCGGCCCCCGCTTCCAACGCGCAGCGGGTAAGATCAATGGCCTCACGGGTAGAGTTCGCACCCGTACCGGCGATAACAGGCATACGTCCGGCGGCATGCGCCACGACACGGCGAATAGCCTCGCAATGCTCACGCTCGTCCAGCGTTGCCGACTCGCCCGTGGTGCCCACCACCACAATGGCATTGGTCCCGTTCTCGATGTGAAAATCCACCAAGCCGTCAAGGGCTTCGTTATCGACCGCACCGTCGGCCTTCATGGGCGTGACCAGGGCCACCATACTGCCGTGAAACATGGGAATTCTCCGCTACAAACAGGCCTGAAAAAGACAAAGACGCAATGGTACTGACCTGCTCTGTTGATGACAACATCTGTGCCGCTTTAGTCCGCACATCCGACCGCTGTTTAGCGGGTGCAGACCGACGAAACCGGCGCAATGGTGATAAGCTATACTCACGGCAACGCAGAGAAGAGATCACATATGGAAACTTTTTTGGTCATCACCGCTCTCGGAAAAGACAAACCGGGCATCATCGACAAACTGACGAAAACCGTTGTGGAATGCAGCTGCAACGTTATTGACAGTCGCATGAGCGTGCTCGGTGGCGAATTCGCGGTAATGCTCATGGTCTCCGGCAAATGGAACCGGCTGGCCAAACTGGAAGACACGTTAAACGCCTCCCGGGAATCCCTTGGCCTCGATATCATCTGCAAACGCACCGAACCCGGTAAATCCGCAGCAGATCTGATGCCTTACTGTATCGAGGTGATCTCCATTGATCAGCCCGGCATTGTGCATGAACTGGCGCGTTTTTTCTCCAGCCGCAACATTAACATTCACGAACTCAATACCACACAATACGCTGCCGCACACACCGGCACACCCATGTTTGCCCTGCATCTCACTGCCAACATTCCGGCCAGCATACACATTGCCGGACTGCGTGACGAATTTCTGGATTTTTGCGAAACCCAGAATATGGATGCCACCATGGAACCCATAAAGCCTTAAAAAATTAAAAGGAAAAAAGAAAACATGAGTAAAATCAGTATCGGTAAAAAAGTCCCCGGTTTCGAACTGCCTGCCACAGGGGAGCAAACCCTTAAACTGACCGACTTCAAAGGCAAAAAACTGGTGATTTATTTTTATCCCAAAGACAGCACCCCAGGCTGCACCACCGAGGGTCAGGACTTCCGTGACAATTACAACAAATTCAAACGTGCCAACACCGTGGTGCTGGGCGTGTCGCGTGACAGCATCAAATCACATGAAAACTTCAAAGCCAAACAGGAGTTTCCTTTTGACCTGTTATCTGACAAAGAAGAAACCTTATGTACGCTGTTCGACGTGATCAAAGAAAAAAACATGTACGGCAAAAAAGTGATGGGCATTGAGCGCAGTACATTTTTGCTCGATGAAAAAGGCGTACTGCGTCAGGAGTGGCGCAAAGTAAAAGTCGCCGGTCATGTGGATGAAGTGCTGGCTGCGGTGAAGGCGTTGTAAATATCAGGAATTACATTCGTCACAACCGGCGATTGGCAAAAATAATGATCAACCCTTGAGGTAAAAACAGCCAGGCACCAGAAGCAGGCAACACCACCGCAACCAGTAACCCTTTAGCAAACAATATCCATCCCCAACGTGCAAGCGGGGGGATCTGCCTGCTCTGGATATTTCCATGAAGTAATGCACCCACCATCATCCAGGCAAAACCAAGTAGTAAAAACCAGAGTAATTCCGCTCTGGTATGCGTTGCCCCATCTGCAATGGGAATAGCGACCGTATTCCACAGCCCCTCGTCAACCATTCCCACCAACATATCCCAGCCAGCAACAAAACCGATCAGGTTATGGATGACCCCCGTTCCGATTAAAAACAGACCGCTGTACCGCCATAATTTCATGACACACCCCCACACCATAAAAACATTCTATTAATAATAAACAAATAAACTTTAATCGGAAGCAATTATACTTTAGGTGATATTCCCCTTGACCACAACCCATAAAAGATATTTACTACTCTTTATTTGAAAAATAACCACCTTTATTAAATTCAAATTATTTATTGAGCAGCTATCCACAGAGAAACGAAATGAAAGTATCCAAACAAGAAAAAGCCCGGACCCGGCGAAAAATCATCAATGCCGCAGTAGAGCTCATGGGAGAAAAAGGTTTCAGCAAAGTCAGCATGCGCACAATTGCGCGCGCAGCGAAAATCGGTGATGCCACCATCTATAAGTACTTCCCGAGCAAAGAAAAATTACTGGTGGGCTATTACGCGCTTTGTGCCGAAGACACTGCTGAAGCAATACAAAACATCGATGATATTGAGCAATATGCATTGCACGAAAAACTTCAAGTCCTACTCGACACCTGGCTCGGCCATATGCTGACCAACCGTGAATTTGTTTGTGAAAGCTTCCCGCTGATCTATCAGTCACCCATGTTTTTGTTTAGTCAGGTAAATCCGATACATCAGGAACTGATACCCACAATTGCACAATTTCTTGATGATGCCCGGGAAAAAGAAGATATCCCTGCATTCCCTTTCCAGGGAGCATTACCTGACATACTATGCGAATACATGATTGGTGTATTGTATTTCTGGACCCAGGATGAATCAGAAGACTTTCATGAAACAACACAACTCATCGACTTATCCTTAAACTTTGCGGTAACACTGCTAAAAAGCGGCATCATTAACCACACCGCTGATTTTTTGGGTTTTATGCTCAAAAGCCAAATGTTCCGGGTGCTCAACCCTGGCAATGGCTTATTACAACGTATGCTGCATGCAAACAAAATGGCTGCCAACAAATGAGGCATAAAAGCATTCCAACAGAAAAATATAAACGCACAGCCATCACGGCGGTAACCACAGCTAAAATCGGGCTAAAACATGCCGTTTATCTGGGTAAAAAAACCTTATCGTCCACCGCAAATACCCGACAGAAAAATCAACAACACGAAGAAGACATGGGAAAAATAGTATTTGCTGCATTGACACAGCTACGTGGTACCGCATTAAAAATTGCGCAAATGATGAGCCTGGAACTCGATATGCTACCGGAAGGCATTCGGGCTGAACTTGGCAAGGCATGCCACCGTGTAACGCCATTGAACCGTGCGCATATTCGCAAAGTCTATCTGGCAGAATTTAACACTGTCCCTGAAAAGGTATTCGCACAATTTGAACCTGATGCTTTTGCAGCCGCAAGTTTAGGACAGGTACATAAAGCGGTATCACCAGACAGCCATCCATTAGCTGTGAAAATTCAATATCCCGGTATTGCTGCAAGCATCAAAAGCGACGTGCAGTTAGTCCGGGGAATCATGAAATCAATCTCACTGAGCACATCGTATCTTCCGCGCTGGGAAATTATAGAAAATGTGCTGGACGGTGTGCAAAAACAACTTGAAAAAGAAGTGGATTATACCCAGGAAGCAGAAAATACACGCTGGTTTTCGGAAAATTTCAAAATTCCCAATGTACGCATCCCCAGTGTTTATTGTCAATTCAGCAGCAAAAGAGTATTAACCACCGAACATATCACGGGAAAACACCTGGACCAATGGCTGGAGGAAAACCCCGATCAAACCCTTCGTAACCATTACGGCCAATTACTGTTTGATATGTTTTGTTATCAACTTCATGAACTAAACGTATTGCACGCTGACCCTCACCCTGGAAATTTTCTGATTTGCGATGACGGCAGCATTGCCTTGATTGATTTCGGCTGCATTCAACACCTGGCACCCGGTTATCCAGGTACTGTTACCCGTTTATTTACCCGTGACCGCCAGCAGATTTATCAGGCCTATAAAAGCCTGGGCATCATCAGTGATAACTTATCATTTGATGAATTTACAGACGATGTTTTCCCCGTGATAGAATCCATGCATACATGGATGTCTGCCCCTGGCCTTGGGAAAACGTTTAATTTTGCTGAACTCCCTCCGGTACCCCAAAAAACCCTGTCGCAAATGAAAAAGCCTGTTAAAGCAATCAACAGCATACGACAGGATCAGGTATATTTTGACAGAAGTTATTTTGGCTTATTGAGTATATTGAGGAAAATGAAGGTGGAAATTGATACGACAAAGCTTTTACATCCATGAGCGATTAAATTCGCAGGTTGGGGTGAGGCACGAACCCCACCATGGCAATAACCATAAAATACGAATATTGTGGCAATTCATACTCCGGCATGTTGGAGTTCATAAAAAACATTCACCCCAACCTGCACGCTGATATAGCCATGATTAACTTTCGTCACCCAAAACTTTCACCGGCCAGGCATTGAGCACGGCCTTTACCAGAGTCGCCAGCGGGATCGCAAAAAATACACCCCAAAACCCCCACAAACCACCAAACACCAGCACAGCAACAATAATCGCTACGGGATGCAAATTCACCGCCTCAGAAAACAATAACGGCACGACCACGTTACCATCCAGCGCCTGAATAATTCCGTAGGCTAACATCAAGTAAGCAAACTCCGGCCCCCATCCCCATTGAAAAAAGGCGATCATCGCCACGGGAATAGTTACAACCACAGCACCAATATAGGGAATGATGACCGACAATCCCACCAGGGCACCCAATAGTGCCGCGTAATTCAGTCCCATTAACATAAACACAATATACGAGGTACCGCCAATAATGAGAATTTCGGTAAATTTACCACGCACATAATTACCAATCTGCTGGTCCATTTCTGCCCAGACTGTGGCGGCCAGTTCACGCTGCTTTGGCAAATAGGCAGCAAGCCAGCCAAGAATGAGCTGCTTGTCTTTCAAAAAGAAAAACACCAGCAGCGGCACCAGAATCAAATAAATCACCAACGCAATAAGCCCCGGAATAAATGACAGGGAAAGCGTCAGCACATTTTGGCCAAAACCGGCCAGCTCACCACGGATGGAATTCATGATTTCGCTGACCTGTTGCTCCGAAACAATCTGTGGATAATGCTCGGGTAAACGCATCAACATTTGTTGTCCGAAATCTATTTGTCGAGGCAACTCCTGTACCAGCTGTGTAATCTGGGTGGACAGTATCGGAATCAACCAAAACATCAAAAACATCAAAACAATAATAAAAACACAAAAAACAATCAGCACCGAAAATATACGGCGCAGCCCTTTTCGCTCCAGCATTGCCACCACAGCTTCCAGTAAATAGGCAATCACCACACTGGCCAGCAACGGGGCCAGCATACTGCCCCAGTAAATCACCACAAAAAACCCGCCCGCCAGCAGTAATGCCAGAATAATTGTCTGGGGATCAGAGAAATTTCGCTGAAACCATTCGCGGAAGATATTCATGGATTTTCTTGTGTCAAAGATTCACGCAATGCGGCCTGCTCATCAAGCAGCTCCTGATAAAAACGGGCAAACAGGGTTTCCAGTTCATCAATAACCTCATCCACCGCCCTGCCCTGCATGACATGCTGAGTCATCAATACCGATGATTCATTGAGCAGTTGCGGTTTATCTAACATGAAGTAGCTTTTAGACAACCGTTTAATCGCAGCAACCACGCTTTCGTTCTCACCGCGCGGAATGTGCTGCGGCTCAGGAACAGGCTGCGGTAATGTTATACGGTG
>JALSGT010000073.1 GCA_026982555.1 Chromatiales bacterium | reverse complement strand
GTGCTGTGGGCATCCCCCATCGCGCGACAGGAAGTGCGCGGCGACAAACAAGTGCCAGTGTACGGTGTGCCGGATCTGAAGAACATGGTGGGTCGTATTGCCGAGCGGTTTTACGGCGAGCCAACCAAAGAACAGTTTGTGATCGGGGTTACCGGTACCAATGGCAAAACCTCGGTAACGCAGTTTATTGCCCATGCATTGCAACAGGATGCCCCCTGCGGTGTGCTTGGCACGCTGGGTAATGGCGTGTTTGGCCAATTGGAAAAAGGCGGTTTTACCACGCCGGATGCGATTACCCTGCATACTTTGCTGGATGATTTGCGTTATGAAAATGTCAAAAAAGTGGTTATGGAAGCCTCTTCGCACGGTCTTGATCAGGGACGGGTAGCGGGGGTGGCATTTGATGTGGCGGTGTTCACCAATCTCAGTCACGAGCATCTGGATTATCACGGCACGATGCAAAATTACGCACGGGCTAAGCGTCGTCTGTTCGAGACCAAAGGTCTGAAATACGCAGTGATCAATATTGATGATGACTATGGTCGGCAGTTGCTGACATCAATGCCGGGCGCGGTGGGCACGGTGAGTTACGGTTTTGCGGACGGCAAGGGTGGCGATGATGTTTTGCCGTCTCTGCTGGGGTCTGACTTACAGTTAGACCGCAACGGCTTGCGTATGCACGTCGAAAGCGATTGGGGCAAAGGTGATTTACAGGTGCCGTTGCTGGGCGCGTTTAATGCGTCCAACTTGTTGGCGGCGGTGGGTGCGTTACTGGCCAGTGGTATTGCTTTTGATGATGCCTTGCAGCGTTTGTCAGATGTACAGCCAGTGCCGGGGCGTATGCAGGGTCATGGTGGTGTTAATCAGCAGCCGTTGGTGGTGGTGGATTATGCGCATACCCCGGATGCTTTGCAGCAGGTGCTGGTGGCCGTGCGCGCACATGCTGCCGTACAGGCAGGCGCGGTGAGCGCACCCAATTTATGGTGTGTTTTTGGTTGCGGGGGGGATCGTGATCGCAGTAAACGCCCGTTAATGGCCGCCGCCGCAGAGCAGCTGGCAGACAAGGTGATTGTGACCGATGACAACCCGCGCACGGAAAATGCACAGGTGATTGTTGCCGATATTCTTCAGGGATTTACCCGGATGGATGATGTGTTGGTGATTGCGGATCGTGCCAGTGCCATTGAAAAAGCGATTCTTTCTGCGGCGGAAAATGATGTGGTATTGGTTGCTGGCAAGGGGCACGAAGAGGTGCAGATTGTCGGCGATGAGCACCTGCCGTTCAGTGATGCTTATGAAGTTGAACGGGCGCTGGCTTTGCGGGTATCTGACGGAGGGCCGTCGTGATGAATGCTCACCACATCGCACCGGGACTGACCTCCGTGGAAGCGGTCTGTGAGTTGTTGCAGGGTGAGTTACGAGGCAACGCAAAGGCAATACAATTTTCAGGCATCAGCACAGATACCCGTGAGGTGATACCGGGCCAGCTGTTTGTGGCCTTGAGCGGCCCCCATTTTGATGGCCATGATTTTGTAAGTTGGGCCGAACACAAAGGTGCAGTGGCCATGGTGGTGGCACATCCCGTTGATGTGTCGGTTCCGCAAATCATTGTCAGTGATCCGCTGCGTGCCTATGCACAACTGGCGGCTAACTGGCGTCAGCAGTTTGATATTCCGCTCATTGCGATTACCGGCAGTAACGGCAAAACCACCGTCAAGGAAATGCTGGCGGCGATTATGGCGTGCAAAGGCAATGTATTGGCAACTCAGGCTAATTTTAATAACGAAATCGGCGTACCGCGCACGTTGTTGGGTTTACGTGCTGAACATGTCGCGGCGGTGATTGAAGAAGGGGCCAGTGCGCCCGGTGATATCGCGTATCTGACGGCATTTGTGCAGCCCACCGTGGCCGTTGTCACCAATGCTTCAGGTGCGCACCTGACCGGTTTCGGTTCGGTGGAGGCGGTGGCAAAAACCAAGGGCGGGATTTTTGAAAACCTGCCTGCAAACGGGGTGGCCATTATCAATGCTGATGATGCCTTTGCCAGGTTATGGCAGGAGCAGGCAGCACCACGCACCATCGTGCGTTTTTCCCTTTCTGCGGAAAGCGGTGTGGAGAACGATGCAGAAGTCCGTGGTGAATTAACCGCCGATGGCAGCCTGCAAATACTGACCCCGGCGGGTGAGATGCGCGTGACCTTGCCGTTGGAGGGGCGTCATAACGCCGCAAATGCGTTGGCGGCCACGGCGGCGGCGCTGGCGGCAGGTGCCAGTCTTGCGAATGTGAAAACCGGTCTGGAATCAATGAAGCCAGTGTCGGGTCGTCTGCAACGCAAGGCGGGTATTCGTGGTGCACGGATTATTGATGATACTTACAATGCCAACCCGGCATCGTTACATGCCGCGCTGGATGTTTTGGCGCAGTGTGCGGGTGACCGCTATCTCGCGTTAGGTGATATGGCAGAACTGGGCGAACAGGCTGTGGAATACCACCAACAGGCAGGGCATCAGGCACGTAAAGCCGGTGTCAGCCGGTTGTATGCAGTGGGTGAATGCTCACAATATGCGGCACAGGCGTTTGGTGAGCACGGCCAGCATTTTGCGGCACAGGATGAATTGATCTCTCGTTTGCAAGAAGACCTGCACAAAGACGTAACGCTGTTGGTGAAAGGCTCACGCTCGGCACAGATGGAAAATGTGGTGGCTGCACTGTCTGTGGCCGCTGTGGCCGGGGCTGTGGAGGAGATGAACTAATGCTGCTTTATCTCGCCGATTATCTGACCCAGTTCCACAGCGGCTTTGGTGTGTTTCAGTATTTGACCTTGCGCGCCATTCTTGGCGCATTAACGGCGCTGCTGATTTCATTTGTGGTGGG
>JALSGT010000072.1 GCA_026982555.1 Chromatiales bacterium | reverse complement strand
CATGTTCTATTTATTGTTATTGACGGTAATATATTGCAGGGCACTGACAAATATGACAAGCCGTGTTTTTGTGTGAAATTACCCTTTACGTGAGTATTTTTTATTCATGGGAGTCACTTTCCGCTGACCTGCATCAGAATAACAACATCCATAACAGCAGCTCAGGCGTTTGAATGAAATTCATTCACTGAATGAATATTCGTATTATTTTTACGCCTTCCCCAAACAACACTTTTTGTATTTTTTACCACTACCACAGGGACAGGGATCGTTACGCCCGATTTTCGGGGTTTCACGACGGTAAGTTACCTGGGGATAATCAAGCAGATTATTGAAAGATACGTCATCAATGTCGTGGCTATACCCCGGTTCTGATTGCTGCTCCTCCTTCTGCCAGCGGCGTTCCCGCCATTCTATTTGGTCTTGTGCGTAAAAATGCCAGGGGTTGTCAAAACCATCCAATATCGGTATATCGGTTCCACGCTCATAGGCCTCCTCAACATTTTCATCAGCATAATACGCAGCCAGACCATGCTCCCGGGCAGAGAATTTCATGAGCAGTTCACGATAGCGCTCACGCGGATAATGTAACAAGCTGTTGGCTGTCGAAAACCGGTAATCCCAATCTTCCTCTTCATCAGCAACGCATTGTGCTGCCCAGTCCAGGGTTTGTTCCAGCATTTCCCCACCCTGCTGGTATGCTCCCGCCAGTACTGCTTCTGTTATATTGGCACGCATGTACCAGTAATTTTTTGTGTTTGTACAAATATCGGACAACAGGGTAATAACCGATGCGGGTTTGTTGCGCAGCAAGGCGGACCAGTAGCCACTAAACCAGTCTTGCAGGTCATAGTCCTCCTCCCGGTTCATGCCATGCACAAATGCCACTAATAAACGACCGGCGGATTCGCCAGGCATCAGCCCGAGAATCATCACGGCATGTAAACGCAACCACCAATAACCGGGATTTTCTTCTTCTTTTTCGTCGTCAGGTTGTGCGAAGGGTGCCAAAGAATCCAGCATCTGTTCTCCACGCCGGACGCATTCGTCAATCACCGTGCGTGGCACCCGGTCTTCATGGGTTGCCATGATGTCAATCAGTTCTGCTGGCGTGCAGGCGGCCAGTTTTTCGTTTTCAATTTCGGGCAGTTTCATCATTGCATTCTTCGTGTTTGTGGTCGTTAAAAACTGTAAGGATCCCCGGTATCACCGGAATAAACTAAAACCGGATAAAATGCTTCCGGTAGTGTTTTAACTCATTAATGGAGTCGCGTGTATCATCCAGTGCCAGGTGACTGGAATCTTTTTTAAAGCTTTTGGCAACATCCGGTGCCCAGCGTGAGGCCAGTTCCTTGAGGGTGCTGACATCAAGATTGCGGTACATAAAAAAGGCTTCCAGCTCAGGCATGCAACGTGCGAGGAAACGGCGGTCCTGACAGATGCTGTTACCGCACATGGGTGATTTGCCTTTGGGGACATATTGCCGCAAAAAATCAAGGGTCTGCTGTTCGGCTTCAGCTTCGGTGATGCTGCTGTTTTTCACCCGTTTGGTAAGGCCTGAACCGTTGTGTTGTTTGGTGTTCCATTCGTCCATGCCTGCCATGATTTCATCGCTTTGATGTATCGCTAACATGGGTCCTTCGGCCAATATATTCAGTTCGCTGTCGGTAACGATGGTGGCAATTTCGATAATGACATCGTTTTGGGTGTCCAGCCCGGTCATTTCCAGGTCAATCCAGATCAGGTTTTTTTTGTCAGGTGTCAGGGTGTCAGGCATGGCCGCTCTCTCGCAGGGTTGTTGTATCTGGTAGCGATACTATCAGAGCTGCCACTAAAATTGGCGTTGTTCTCCTCCCATGGCCATCAGGCTAAACCCTGCCCGGAAAGAGGGTGAAGCTGGCGTATTACCGGTTTTTTGTCCTGCCCTTTTCAATACAGCGTAAAACAGTAGGGTGGAACAAGCGCAGCGGTTCCACCAATGGGCGATAAGAAACAACAACCTGACCACCTGAAACAGGAGAAAAAGCCTTCATGCAATAACGGCTCACCAGCAAATGCTGGCTCAAGGTGGACATCGATAACTGATTGAACCTTGATGTCCTTTTCCCGTTTGGTGGAACCGCTGCGCTTGTTCCACCCTACTCTTCCCCCTCTGTTTTTTCTGCGAGAAAAGATTCACCGCCAAAAAAACCGCAATTTCAAACGCTGCGGGTATATATTTCGTTAGTCTCATTTGCGGGTATACTGTCGCTGTGGCCGTTCAATCGCATCTGCCGGTTATAACGGTACTGAAGATGAACATCAATATCAAAGACATCACGGTGGTGACCAATATGATAACGAAAACGTTTGTATTCCTTGTAATAGCAGGCTTTTCACTCACATTTGCATGGGCTGGCGAACGTGTACCGGATGCCGTCCAGGGTAAAACATTACATAACAAAAGCTGCATGGGCTGCCATGACAACAGCCAGTACACTCGCGCCAATCGTATTATTCATACCTTTGAGGATTTGCGCGCCCGGGTAAAATTTTGTGATGGGGCGGCCAATGCGAATTTTTCACCGAATGATCTCAACGATGTGGTGGAATACCTCAATGTCGATTTTTACAAATTCGGGAAATAATCAGGCGATAAACAATGTCCACGCTTGCTGAACAAACCTGTAAACCTTGCGAGGATGGTGCCAAACCATTGAACAGCACCGACGCACACACCATGCTGGCGGCGTTAAATGGCTGGCACCTTGATGGTGATCACAAGACAATTCAGCAGGACTTTCATTTCAAAAATTATTATCAAACCATGGCTTTCGTCAACGCTGTGGCCTGGATTGCCCACCAGGAAGATCATCACCCCGATATGACGCTGGGTTATAACC
>JALSGT010000071.1 GCA_026982555.1 Chromatiales bacterium | reverse complement strand
AGACAAAAAAACCTATTTCTCCGTGTTACTGCGTAATGACAGGGAAGAGATTTCACTCAAACGCACCAACCTTGAAACTTATGGGGTGGGTGATTATGAGACTCCCTCCAGACCCGGCCAGTAGCCAGGAGTAAAAGGGGAGACGTTTGGTTTCAGAGTGCATCTGGTGGCCGCTGAAGAGCACCGGAAAAACTTTGCCCTCACCACCATCCACAGTGACGAAGGGAAAGGCCGGGAGATTTTCCTGCCCGGCGTCCGACAGCATCCAGCTCAGATGTGGCACTCAGGCGGCTCTGCGTTCAAGTTTCGCCAGCCAGGCACCCGTTTCTTCAAGCATCAGGTTTGACCGATGTCGCCAGACTGAAACCCTCATTATTACCCGGCAATACCTTCAAACGCTGTAGCACAAAATCACTTCCCCACCTGTGACCAATACCCGCCAAAGGAATAATCAGCGGTAATTATTCCTTGCCAAACCAGCGTATAATGCGAAAATTCCACCGTGCCACCAATCTGGTACGCGACCAACGAGATTAAATACCATGAGCAGCCTGAAAAGATCCGATAACACCCTCATCAAAGTTGGTGTTGAAAGCAATTACCTTGAAGAACAATCTTCTCCTGATAATGAACGTTATGTTTTTGCCTACAATGTCACCATTTACAATGCGGGTGATGTGGCCGCTAAGCTGATGACCCGCCACTGGGTCATTACCGACGCTAATGGCAATGTGCAGGAAGTCCATGGAGAAGGTGTGGTGGGCGAAAAACCCTATCTGCGCCCCGGTGAAACCTTTGAGTACACCAGCGGCACCGTATTGGAAACCCCGGTGGGCAGTATGCAGGGCAGCTACCAAATGATCACCGATAACGGTCTTGCCTTTGATGCCGACATCCCCGCATTTACGCTGGCATTACCACATACACTACACTGAAAATCTGCTGAACCCGGTTTACCTTTTGCGCCGAATACGGCTGCCGACACCTTCAAGCCACAGAGCAACTTTTCCCCAAAACCACTCCAGTACACGCCGGTAGCGGGGGCGCATTTGCCAGGTGTTTAACTGACATTCTTCGCTGTCGGCAAAGTCGGCTTCAAACAGTTTGCGCGTGCGCACCGCAAAATCACTGTTCTCAATTTCCTGATTGGCTTCCAGATTCCAGCGCAAGTTCCAGCTGTCCATATTACTGGAACCCAGCGACACCCAGTCGTCACACAGCAACACCTTGGCATGTAAAAACCGTGGCTGATATTCAAAGATACGCACCCCGGCATGTAGCAAAGCATAATAATACCGCTGGCCCGCATAACGTACTGCCGGGTGATCTGTTTTCGCCCCCGGCAATAACAAGCGCACATCCACACCATGTCTGGCAGCTTTGCGCAAAGCGCGCAACAGGCTGCGTGAAGGCACAAAGTAGGCAGTCATCATCCACACCCGGCGCTCAGCATTACGTATACGTTTGAGAAAAAAATGATGAATACTCAGCGCACCAAAATGGCGGCCACCGGCAACGCGCCCTGCCTGCCCCGCTGGCATGTCTATGCTGTCTGCACCCGGCACGGGTGACGAATGTTGTTTTGCCCAAGAATGCCAATTGCGACAGAACATCGCACACCAATCCAGCACTACCGGCCCTTCGATACCCACGGCAACATCATGCCAGTAGGTGTGGGGGCTGGCTTCAGCATCAAAATCATCTGTTAATCCCATGCCACCCACAAAAGCCTGGGCGGTATCCACCAGCAATAATTTACGGTGATCCCGCAGCAGATTTCGACGTATTTTGCCAAACCGTAACGGATTATACGTTGCCAGATGGATGCCTGCCTGAATAATGCGTTGCCGATCCCTGCCACTCAGACCGCGGGCACCGTAACCATCAAACAGTAAATAGATATTCACGCCACGTTGCGCGGCATCGGTCAGGGCGTCAATAAACTGATCCAGCAATACTCCCGACTCCACCAGATACATTTCGAGAAAAATCTGCGACTGCGCCCCGCGAATACTGGCCAGCATCGCTGAAAAAATTTCCCCGCCGTCTACCAACAACTGAAAATCGTTATTTTCCCGCCAGGGGAAATGTCGCTGAAAAATAATCGCCATATATCAATGACCGTGTGTGTTGATTGACTCACCAACAAAAGTGGTAATGTAAAACAGCAAGTTATGACGTTGTTGATGGAATCAGCTCCAATCCCCCATCCAGCACCCTCAGCATCACCTTCCCCGCCAATACGGCCTGTAAATCATGCCCGACCAATTCAGCGCGCCAGCCATGCGATACTGCGCTGTCCGTGTCACCGGCCACCAACGCTTCCAGTTGTTTGCGACTGGCCAGCAAAGCCGGGCTGACATCGTGCTGATTACCGCGCAAACGCAACACCGCCATGAGCAAATCCACCACCGCATCCTGCTCAGCGGACAAACGCTGGCCCTTCGATTTTGCTGGCCACCCTGCGGGGTCCGTGCTTTTGGCTTTAGCGATCACGTTAAGCAAGGTTTCACCATGACGATTCAGCAAACGTTCTTCGATACCACGAATTTTTGCCAGACCATTCAATTGATCGGGCGAACGGCGTGCAAGATCCACCATTACCTCATCTTTGAGTATCCAGCGTCGGGGCCGGTTACTGGCCTGAGCACGTTCCTCACGCCACGTTGCCAAACCACGTAATACTGCCAGCTGTGGTGGCGACAGTTTTTGTGCTCCGCGCACCCGCTTCCACAAATTTTCCGGTGCAGGCGCATAGGTGCTGCGGTCGCTCATCTCGTCAAAATCTGCCTGCAACCATTCAAGCCGCCCCTTCCTGCCAAGCACCTCCATTTGCTGATGGTAGACAGTAAACAGATGTCGCACATCATCCGCTGCGTAATTGACTTGTTC
>JALSGT010000070.1 GCA_026982555.1 Chromatiales bacterium | reverse complement strand
ATTCTCTTCTTTGGTGTCGATGGTAAAGAACGCCGCAGCTATCGTGTGGTAGGCTTCGTGAAACCCGGCCCTTTTCGTGAGCATATAGAAAAGGCGCTCCGCTAACCCGAACCGAATAACCACAAACAGATGGCCAGCAACACACCGCAGAAAAAAAAGCTGCTGAAATACACCGCCTACCTGCTGACCTTCGTGGTCGGCCTATGGGGCGGGGGCTTGCTTATTGATCAGATAACCGGCAATGCTCAGGGACGCGAAGCAGCCCAGGCCATGATAGAAAGACCCGCCCCCGAATTCAGTCTGCCGGACATCGACGGCACTCTGCGCAACTCCCACGAATGGGACGGCAAAGTGGTCATCCTTAATTTTTGGGCCACCTGGTGCCCGCCCTGCCGCAGAGAAACCCCCATGTTCGTCGAGATGCAAGAGGAATACGGTGCCACCGGTCTGCAATTTATCGGCATTGCCATCGACACCGCCGAAAAAGTGCAGGACTTCATGGACACCTACGGCATTAACTACCCCATGCTCATTGGCGAGGATGACGCGATTGCCGTTGCCAAAGACTATGGTAACCGGTACGGAGCCCTCCCCTACACCGTCATCATCGACCGCAACGGAAACATTCAGTTTGTACATCGCGGCGAAATGACCCGGGAAATGATAGAAAACACCATCAGCCAACTGCTATAACCTACAATTTCTGTCATTTTGCCACGATCACTCCGGCAACGTCGGCGAAATCCGACAAACCGTCAAAAGCATAGACATTAAAACCCTATCGGGGCATACTGCATGCAGTTTTATGCGGAAAAACACATATTCAGCGCATTTATGCATTTTTTCCTGCCGGTTGGCACCGTAATTGCCGCACTTGGCAAAACCTGGGCACGGGTGTGCGCCAAGCTGAAAATTCTGCCGTAAAAATCAGGAAAAGGTCCGGCTGGCCCGCTGAGCTGAACTTACTAGAGAGTAGGAAGCAATTACACCATGGCAAACATTCTTGTTCTCAATGGCCCTAACCTCAACCTGCTGGGCAGCCGTGAGCCCGACCACTACGGAAAATCCACACTCCCGGAAATTACCGAACATCTGGTCAACGTTGCCAAAACCGCAGGGCATGTACTGAGTCATTATCAAAGCAACGCTGAGCATGAGCTGGTGGACCGTATACATCAGGCCGTGGAGGACAACATCGCGTTCATCATTATCAACCCTGCCGCATTCACACATACCAGCGTGGCACTGCGCGATGCACTGGCCGGCGTAGCCATTCCATTCATCGAAGTGCATTTGTCGAATATCCATGCCCGCGAAACATTTCGCCAGCATTCTTATTTCTCTGATATTGCTACAGGTGTCATCAGCGGGCTGGGAGCCCAAACTTACGAATTGGCATTAACAGCGGCAATTACCCGGCTGAACTAACCATACCGATATAAAATAATATTCAAAACAACCTATTCACAGTTAACAAAAATCACAGGCACCAACAATGGACATTCGCAAAGTTAAAAAACTCATTGAACTGCTGGAAGAATCCAATATTGCCGAACTGGAAATTCATGAAGGCGAAGAATCTGTTCGCATCAGTCGTTATGGCGCTGGTGCTGCCGCAGCACCAGCGCCAATACTGGCTGCGGCACCTGTTGCGCTACCAACAGCCGCTCCCGATGAAACCGCCAGCAACGAGGCAGAGATCAGTGGCCACAAAGTAACCTCCCCCATGGTGGGCAGCTTTTATCGTGCGCCATCACCCGGTGCCGCCCCCTTTGTGGAGAAAGGCCAAAGTGTCAAAGCAGGAGACACCCTGTGCATCATCGAGGCAATGAAACTCCTGAACCAAATCGAAGCCGACAAGGCCGGTACCGTCAAAGCCATTCTGGTGGAAAACGGCGAGCCAGTGGAATATGGACAAACGCTGTTTATCATTGAGTAAGCGTGTTGCCAACAACCGAAACAACATTTTAATACAGACTCTGACGTAGACCCTGAACGCAGGCAAAAAACATGTTTGAAAAAATCGTTATCGCCAACCGCGGGGAAATTGCCCTGCGTATTTTACGCACCTGCAAAGAGCTGGGTATCCAGACTGTTGCCGTGCATTCCGAAGCTGACCAGGATTTAAAGCACGTCCGCCTCGCTGATGAAACTGTCTGTATCGGCCCTGCTGCTTCGGCGGGCAGTTATTTAAACATCCCGGCACTAATCAGTGCAGCAGAAGTCACCGATGCCGTGGCCATTCATCCCGGTTACGGCTTTCTCGCGGAAAATGCTGACTTTGCCGAACGTATCGAGCAAAGCGGTTTCACTTTCATCGGCCCCAAGCCGGAAACAATCCGCCTTATGGGTGACAAAGTGTCCGCCATCAAGGCCATGCGCGAATCTGGCGTACCTTGTGTACCCGGCTCTGACGGTCCTCTGGGCAATGACGAAGACACCAACAAACGCATTGCCAACGATATTGGCTACCCCATTATTATCAAGGCCGCAGCAGGTGGCGGAGGCCGGGGTATGCGCGTGGTACATTCCGAAGCCAACCTGGCCAATGCCATTTCACTCACCACTGCCGAGGCCCAGGCGGCCTTTGGCAGTGGTGTGGTATATATGGAAAAATACCTGGAAAACCCGCGCCATGTGGAAATCCAGATACTCTCAGACCAACACGGCAACGCCATTCACCTGGGGGAGCGCGACTGCTCCATGCAACGCCGACATCAAAAAGTGTGCGAAGAAGCCCCCGCCCCTGGCATCAGCCCTGAGCTGCGCGCCAAAATTGGCGGTCGTTGTGCCGAAGCCTCTCGCAAAATCGGTTATCGTGGTGCAGGCACCTTTGAGTTTTTGTACGAAAATGGTGAATTTTATTTCATCGAAATGAATACCCGCATTCAGGTAGAACATCCCGTCACCGAAATGATCACTGGTGTGGATTTAATCAAGGAACAAATTCGTATCGCGGCCAACCTGCCGCTGAGTTATCAGCAGGATGACATTAAGATTCGCGGCCATGCCTTTGAGTGTCGCATTAACGCAGAAGACCCGGAAAGTTTCATGCCCTCACCAGGCACCATCAGTCAGTTTCACGCACCGGGCGGACTGGGTGTACGTGTTGATTCTCATATTTACAATGGCTACCGCGTACCGCCCTATTACGACTCCATGATCGGTAAACTCATCGTACACGGTGATACCCGCGAAATTGCCATGGCACGCATGCGCACAGCTTTGAGTGAATGTGTTATCGAAGGCATCAAAACCAATATCCCGTTGCAACAAAGCATTTTTAACGATGCCGCATTTGCTGCTGGCGGTACCAACATTCACTACCTTGAGAAAAAACTGGGAATTTAAAGCATAAAAAACAAAAAAGGGCGGGCCATATGGCCCACCCTTTTTTGTTATATTTAGGTTCAGCTTATGGAGGGCAAGTCTCAGTTACTGGATAACTTGCTTGCGAAATAAGTTTTCTAGGGGTTTCAATTGTCACGATCAATGAACCCGTATTGGTCTTGTCAGCCGTACCCGTTCCCTCAAGATTGCCGACAAAAGCAACAGCACCGTTATAATCAGTATCAGCTTGTGTATATGAACCGCCAAAGACTACCGCCCCATGGCTCGATGTTACCGTCACCTTGGTTCCCGCTGGCAGAGGCTGCTGGTGAAGGTCGGAATAAATGACGGTAAACCCTACTGCCGCATCACATGACAAATCAATAGGGTTGCCAGCATTGAATTGCACTCCACTATCATCAACAACGTCTATGTAAGCCCCGCTGCCCGACATCACCAGAACCAGAGTCTCTCGAATATGCAAGGTCTCGTCGCTGCTGCACAACGGGCTCACGGTACGATTGCACAAGACCCCGTTGAAAGCGCCATCGGCTGGGTCATAGCTGCCATTGGCATTAAAATCGAAGAAGGGTTCAAAGCCTCCCCGTACTCCATCCTCATCACCATCGATCCAGGCCTCTGGCAAATCCGTCATGGTGTCGCCGTCATCGAATACACCATCACCATTGGTATCAATAAAACTTTCTTCGCCCACTACTGTGGCCACTATCGTGGCACGCCCGCCATAGGGTTGACCCAGAGGTGCGAAACCAATAACGGGGACTACTGGATTGGACGCACCAGCGGTGATTTCACACACATTGGGACCAGCTGAAGGATTGAGAACAACAGGGAGCAACGAACCCATAGTCTGTCCACAAGGTCGTGGCGACTGGCTTGTCCAGTTGACACTGCATGCCCCATTCGTGGTGGTGCATGAGCTTTCGATGGAGCCTCCTTCAGTCGTAAAAGTGACTGCCGTGCCATCAGGCACCGGGTTATTAAAACGATCCGCAAGACGTGCTGTAATAACAGACACCACACCATCATGATTCCACGCCTCCGGTGCCAACACAGAGGCGCTCAATGAAAAACTATCTTGATCCGGGATACCGGTTGTCACGACCAGCTGACTCGACTGCGTCTGATAAGTGTTTCCGTTCGAAGAGGTTGTCGCTGTAACGCCTACCGAAGTAGATACCGTGCCCGATTGCACAACGGTTTGCACAAGACCGTTTTGGTCGGACGTTGCGCTACCCGGGTTTAACGACAAGCCACCTACAACCGTATCCAGGGTAAAGTTCACTAACTGGTTAGCCACAGGATTTCCCTGCGCATCGACTACGCGAAAGACCACGGCTGATGTTTCGGTACCACCACTGCCGCCCGTACCCTGCAAGCTGATAATTTCAGGTGTCGCGGATACAAACTCCAGGCTGCCCACACTGGCAGGCTGCACAGTAAAATTTGCTGTCGCGGTAAGCGTCGTACCCACATCGGCTGTAGCCGTAATCGTATCGCTGCCGGTACAGCCCTGCGCTAAATAGGTGCTGGATGCGATGCCTGCCGTTGTTAAGACTGCTGCATCCATTGTTGCCGTACCCGCCACCACACAAGCTGATGTAAAATTGACCGTAACTGGCGTTGTGTAAGCTATATTGTTATTTGAGGTTTCAACAATGCTCACCGTTGCCGTTAACGTTCCACCAGCCGCTAAAGATGTAACCCCCCCAAGATCAATGACGTTTGGCTCAAACGGGATACCGGTGCCATTGCCCATATCAACGGTGGTACTGATCGCTGAGCTGACGACCTGAAAATTCAGGGTTGCTGTCGCTGTTGTGCCATTCACTGTGACATCCGCAGTAATTGTGCCCGCGCCTGATGTGCCTCCATCTGACAACGCTACTGTCGCAAGGCCTGTGGGATCGGTGAGTCCCGAACTCGGCGTTAAAGTTCCGATGGTGGTAGCAAATGAAACAACCTGAGAGCCTACCGTCGCGCCGTTGAGCGTTACTGTCGCCTCAAGCTGACCAGGTGAGGTTGCAGACACTGATGTCGTTGCGTTATTGGCTTGATCGAGCAGAGCCAAACTGATCGCCAGGGAGCCCGTACTGCCGCCGCCATTACCTCCAGTGCCCCCAGTGTCTCCAGCACTGTTGTCAGCACCCGAAAAAGTGTCGTCACTACCGCCACAGCCTGCAAGCCCAAAACTCATCACAACCAAAAACAGCATCATCAGTACTTTTTGGAATCTACTCATTATTATCACCCGGTGTTTTTTACATATATCCCTGTTGTCTTGCTGGATACACCCTAGCATTATCAGCCATTGAGCAATTGTCAGCAGAAACAGAGTGTGTACTAGTCATCTATTGAATTCAAGCAGGTTCTGAGCAGTCTCCAGGACCCTCGACGTTAATCCATAGAAAGGCTTTGCCTGTTAATCCATCGAGCCTATCGGCATTATTGCGCAATTATTTAGGACAGGATCACAAAGCAACATTGAATATAATGGTGCGTATCGCGCGATTAATGCTAAACATATCCCTCACTACCTGACCGGGTTTAATTGGCGCTTCAAGCATTGAGAATATGCTGCCACGTTTTGGCTATGTTGCTGCAAGGGCATCGCCTATGCCCGCTTTATCTGAAAATGGAAAATGGTATTGATATCCACAAAACCACGCATCACGTTCCATAATTTAGATTAATAACATCTAAATATTCTGTTTTACCAATAAATAAGCTGTCACTATACTGTTTGCACGTTTTACCAAAACCCGTTTTTAAAACACATTATCCGTTTAATTTCTGCAAACAGAGGACAGTAATATGAGCAAAAAAACATTCCCCAGCAAAGAAGGCCAGCGTGTGCCCAACGTTACCCTGCATACCCGTCGTGATCACGACTGGGTAGATCTCACCAGCGAGGATATTTTCGCAGGCAAAACGGTCATCGTATTTTCATTACCGGGCGCTTTCACACCCACCTGTTCATCGTCACATGTACCACGATTCAATCAGCTGGCCCCTGTTTTCAAAGCGCATGGCGTGGACGAAATCATTTGCATGTCTGTTAACGATGCCTTTGTGATGAACGAATGGGCGGCTGACCAAAAAGCAGAAAACATCACCTTTCTGCCGGATGGCAACGGTGATTTCACTGACGGCATGGGCCTGCTGGTGAATAAGGAAGACCTTGGTTTCGGCAAACGCTCCTGGCGTTATTCCATGCTGGTGAAGGATGGCGTGATCGAAAAGCAGTTCATCGAACCCAACGTGCCCGGCGATCCTTACGGTGTCTCCGATGCCGACACCATGCTCGACCACATTGCTCCCGATGCCAAGCGGCCACTGGATGTGAGTATTTTTACCCGCTCCGGTTGCGAATATTGCGCCCAGGCCAAAGCTTTGTTGCAGCAACACGGCATCGCCTACGAGGAACTGGTGCTGAACCGTGACTACACCAGCCGCACCCTGCGTGCTGTGGCAGGTATTGACAGTGTGCCGCAGGTGTTCATCAATGGTGATTATGTGGGTGGCGCAGAGTCACTGGCAGAATGGTTTGCGGAGGAGGGCAGCAATGCCTGAGAACACTTCCCGTTAACAATCAACGCTTGTAAAGACAATGCCGTGATTGTTAACGGGAGTTTCCGTATTGAATGCGGATTTCATTTCCGGATAGACTTCCGGTTATTTTCTGGCGCCAGCACGGTCGGTGATAAAAATTCTACGCAATAACCGGTTTTTGAAAGCGAGAGACGCCCTCAATTAAGCCCGCTAAATGTATCCATTTTGTCTATGTGTCCATCATATTCAGGCAATGGAAAAAACGGTCTCTTTTCCTGCCCGCCCTTTTGTGCCGACTTCACCCAGCGGGGTAACATGCATAAATTGCTCAACCATTTCTGCTGTTTTGTGACAAACAACAATGGTGGATGACAATTCTTTATTTGCCAGTCCAGACAGGCGAAATGCGAGATTAGTGCTGTCCCCTACCAACGCAAGATTTTCAGAGCGCACGCCATAGTGAGATACAGTAACCGGGCCGGTGGCAATGCCCCAGCCTAATTTCAAATGACGCAATTTTGAAAACTTCTCCGGCAGATTGGAAAATAGTGCAACAGCCGCCTGCTGCTGAAGCAGGGCAGCATGACAAGCACTCCGTACGACCGCTGAGTCATCCTTAACGTTATGCTCCCAAAAAGCAAAAATAGCATCGCCTGCAAAATCTTTCACCGTGCCGCGGTTTTCATGGACGATGTTCGTCAACGATTCATAGAGCTGCGACAAAACTTCAAACAATAAAGAAGACTCTGTTTGTTGCGCAAGAATGGAAAAACCTCTGATGTCGGCAACAAGGTGGGTCACCGTTTCCTGTCGGGACAAAACCCGGGTGATTTCAATCAGATTAACATCACCAGAATTACAGTGATCCGGTTGCTCAGAAAAAACAACATGCAACTTGGTTGACCCAATATGCACAAAGTCACCTGAAACCAGCTTTTGTTCTCCCCCCGAAGTGATACGGACATTGTTCACCCACGTCCCGTTCCGACTGGAGTCCTTGATCGTCAGGGCGTTCCCTGCACGAGTAATAATCGCATGATCCCTGGATACGTTGACATCCCTGATAATAATCCGTTTATCAGCAGGCACCCCCTGACAAACCCGTCCGATATATAATCTTTCGATGATATTTACACGATGGCAACAACCTTCAACATCCTGCCATTCCAAACAGGGGCATTTATGATTTTCTAGTGCCATAACACCAGCATTACTCTCGCCACAAGTTACGTTCCTTACGCAATGTAGAGTTCCCTTAGGTCTCAACCAGGAAACTGTCAGCCATTAAAACATGTTACGGGGGCATTAAGGGAGATTTGAGTCATCCCCCATTTAAAAAAATGATATTTCCGCTACTTTATGGGACATAACCCACCCAGAAAAATCACAAAACCAGCCGATTATCGCACAATTCATACCTTATTCTGGTATTTCCAGCTGAATGGCCCGTCAAAGACAGTGGTTGCGGATGACAAAACCCCTGACTGAAACTGAGGCAACCTGGCAGCAAAGTCGGCCTGCCGGGCCCGACCGTGTTAATATCCACCCCATGCTGACTTTCCCGAATATCGATCCCGTCGCCCTCAGCCTGGGGCCCGTCAAAATTCACTGGTATGGCATTATGTACCTGGTCGCCTTCAGCGCGGCCTGGTGGCTGGGCAAGCGCCGCGCCAGACAACCTGGCTCCGGCTGGAATGCCGAGCAAATCTCTGATGTGATCTTTTATGGCGCTATCGGCACCGTATTGGGCGGACGTATTGGCTATACCTTGTTTTACGGGTTTTCCAGTTTTCTCGCCGACCCGGTTTCCATCCTGCGTATCTGGGAAGGCGGCATGTCCTTCCACGGCGGTTTGCTGGGTGTACTGGTGGCCATGTGGCTGTTTGGGCGTAAAAGCAAAAAAAGCTTTTTTGAAATCACCGATTTCATTGCGCCGCTGGTGCCTTTCGGCATCGGTGCGGTGCGCTTCGCCAACTTCATCAATGGCGAACTGTGGGGCCGGGTCACCACATCACAATGGGGCATGGTATTCCCCGGCGGCGGCCCACTGCCACGTCACCCCTCACAGCTTTACGAAATGTTTCTTGAAGGCGTGTTGTTGTTTATCATCGTATGGATTTACTCTGCCAAACCCCGCCCCCGCATGGCAGTGTCCGGCGTCTTTGCGCTGGGCTACGGCAGCTTCCGGTTTTTTGTGGAATTCTTCCGCCAGCCCGATGCGCACATGGGCTTTGTGGCCTTCGACTGGATGTCACAGGGACAGATGTTATCCACACCGCTGATCATACTGGGCATTGTTTTACTCGTGCTGGCCTATAAAAAGCCAAAGCCGGAAGAAAAGAAAAAAGCGACGTAAGGTGCGCTCTGCCCAGCAAACAGGTTTTGATAAAGAAACATGGCGGGCAGCGCCCGCCCTGCTTGAGAGAGTTGTATGAAACAGTACCTTGATTTAATGCGCCATGTTTATGAAAACGGCACCCCTAAGACCGACCGCACGGGCACAGGCACTCGAAGCGTTTTTGGCTATCAGATGCGCTTTGATCTGGCTGAAGGTTTCCCCATGGTCACCACCAAAAAACTGCATCTGCGCTCCATTATTCACGAACTCCTGTGGTTTTTGAAAGGTGATACCAACATCCAATACCTGAAAGACAACGGGGTGAAAATCTGGGATGAATGGGCCGATGAAAACGGTGACCTCGGGCCAGTGTATGGTTCCCAATGGCGCAGCTGGCCCACCGCCGATGGTCGCCATGTTGATCAGATCAGCCAAGTGATCACACAAATCAAAAACAACCCTGATTCACGCCGCCTCATCGTCTCCGCCTGGAACGTAGGAGAAATCGACAACATGGCTCTGCCCCCCTGCCATGCCTTTTTTCAGTTTTATGTGGCCGACGGCAAACTCTCCTGTCAGCTTTATCAGCGCAGCGCTGACATCTTCCTCGGTGTGCCTTTTAACATCGCTTCATATGCGCTGTTAACCCTGATGATGGCACAGGTCACCGGACTGCAACCCGGCGAATTTATTCACACCCTGGGCGACGCGCATCTGTATTCCAACCACCTGGAACAAACCAGATTACAACTCTCGCGCACCCCCCTGCCTCTGCCCACGTTAAAAATGAACACCGGCATCGACGACCTGTTTGCTTTTACCTTTGATGATTTTGAGGTCACCAATTATCAGTCCCATGAGCACATCAAGGCACCTGTCGCCGTATGACCCTGTCACTGATCTGGGCCATGGCGGATAACCGCGTCATCGGCATCAACAACCGCCTGCCGTGGAAACTGCCTGCGGACATGAAATGGTTCCGGCAAAACACCATGGGCAAACCCATTATCATGGGTCGTCTAACCTTTGAATCCTTTGGCGCAAAACCTCTGCCCGGTCGGCGCAACATCATTATCAGCCGAAATCCCTCGTATACTGCTGATGGCATAGAGGTCTATACATCGCTTGAGAATGCCTTGCAATCCACACAGGGCAACGCAGAAACCATGATCATCGGCGGCATGTCACTCTACAAACAGGCTCTGCCACTTGCCGACCGCCTTTATATGACACAGATACATGCCAATGTTGAAGGGGACGCCTGGTTCCCGGAATTTGATTTGTATGAGTGGCGGGAAACGGCGCGCAGCGATTTTCCGGCAGACGAAAAAAACCCTCACGCATACAGTTTCATTACACTGGACAAACAACAGGGAGTCTGAACCCATGGGCAAACAATATGATGCAATACCTGAAAAACTAAACACTTTTATCACGGCTCAGAAGATATTTTTTGTCGGTACGGCGGGAAGTGCCGGGAAAGTCAATGTCTCCCCCAAAGGCATGGACAGCTTTCGCATTATTGATGAACACACTGTGCGCTGGCTCAATGTCACGGGCAGTGGCAACGAAACTGCCGCACATGTACTCGAAAACCAGCGCATGACCATCATGTTCTGCGCCTTCGAAGGCAAACCGATGATTCTGCGGCTCTATGGCATGGCGCTAATGACACAGCCTCATGACCCCGAGTGGGAACAACATAGTCAACACTTCCCCAATTTGCCGGGTGCCCGGCAAATTTTTACACTCAACATTGATTTGGTACAAAGTTCCTGTGGCATGGCCGTACCTTTTTATGACTATCAGGACGAACGCGACCAACTTAATCACTGGGCAGAAGTAAAAGGTACACAAGGCATCGAACAATACTGGAAAGACAAAAATGCCGTCAGTCTTGATGGAAAGCCTACGGGTATCTGAGAGATTACCGGATTGAGATACAGCCAGGAGAACCCGATGAAAAAAGTATTATTACAAACCGCTATGGGATATTTGTGTCTGTCGGGCATATTGAACATACAGGCATCAGACGTGTTTCCGGAAAATATTTTTGTCACGCTCAAGGACTCCGGGGAAATTGCCCAGTATGGCGGACAATCCGTCTGGAAGGGTGACCCGGTCATGCTTTACAACGCCATCACGCCGGATAGCCAGCGCCTGGTGGTCAGCAGCCCGAAAACAGGCAGCATCTACGTCTTTGATACCAGCACACACAAACGCCTGGCAAAGATCAGCGTCGGCAAAGCCCCCAAAGGCTTAAAGGTATCACCGGACGGAAAAGAGGCGTATGTGGCCAACGAAGCCGACGCAACAGTCAGTGTTGTTGATTTGCGCAATTACAAAACTCTCGCCACAATAAATGTTGACAAAACACCACACAATATTCGTTTCAGTCATGATGGAAAATGGGCTTATGTCACCCTGCAAGGAGGTGCTGGCCTTGGTGTTATCGACACTCACACACGCAAGTATGTAAAAACAATTCCAACACCGGGAATTCCCAATCCACACAACCTGGATATCTCCAAAGACGGAAAAACAGTCTATATTCGAGACCTTGGCAACACTGTTGGCGTGTTGGATTTAAGCTCTGGAAAAATAAAAAAGGTGATCACCGTTGGACAGGGGCATGCGGGTATTGATATTACCCCCGATGAAAAATATATTTTTACCGGTGCCATTGCTGATGATATTGTGACTGTCATTGATGCAAAAAACTTAAACATCATAAAGAAAATAAAAGTTGGCTTTGGTCCTCATGGTGTGCGCAGCAGCAAAGATGGCCGCTGGCTTTATGTCGCCATTACTGCGGAAGACAAATTTGTCGTGATCGACATCAAAACCTTTGACGTTGTGCAGGAGTATAACCTCCTCTCTTTCCCATTCTGGATTGCCGTTAATGGAAATCCTTAAAAAACCAGCCCGGTAACATTTTACACAGGAAATATTCTGTTTTACCAAAAAACTTATGCACGCCAAACCAGGGTCATCATTTTGTATGCGTATAAAATGTACCCTGCCCGCCTGGATCAGGTTTTGTGGAGATACGGCAGAACCCGAAACGTAAAAATATAACTCACAAATCAGCTTGCCATTACTGCACGGCAATGCGTGCAGTTCAGGTAATATTCCCTTTGCCAGAGAAACTCAAAATAGATTAGGGTGCCGCGGTGACACATGTCACTTAGGCTTTTCATTGTATGACAAATAAAAGGAGCTTTACATGTACATACACCCCTTAAACACACGCAGCCCCCTCCTTCAGCGCTGCAACATATCAACACTTGCCTCTGCACTTGTTCTGGTTACCAGCAGCACTCTGGCTTTATCGCAAGCACAGGCGGCACAATCCTTCAAACCCGAAGCAAGCGCAGCTTTCGTGCAGGCACTAACGGGCCAGGAATTGCGCGGACAAAACAACGCGCTCATCAGTGTGACCTACGATCTCAAACAATGGCATATTAATGGAGAAAAACCTCCCAGCTATCAAAAGCTGTTTATTGGCAAACAAACCGTCACTCTGCGTGATGATGGCCGTGATGGTGATAAAAAATCAGGTGATGGTATTTTTTCCTCTTTTGTCGAATTCGATTTCAAGGCCCTTTTCAGCAAACACAGACGAATCGAAAAGTGGGCAAACGCGACAGGTAAAAAAGCCCTGCCTCCTCACTTCGAAAACAGACAGCTACTCGGGCGTGCAGAAATCATCTCATCAAACAGCTTATTCCCTATCGACCCGACAATACAGCCTGTTATCATCGGTCCAGTAAAACAACCTATTATTACCCTGACCAAAGAGGGATCGTTAAGTAGACTGGACAACAGAAGCCCAGACACTCTATCGCAGCAAAAAGAAAACGTCAGAATCACACCCATCATGTCGGAAGAAATGCTGCCCGCCGCTATCAGACTTGGTAAACCGATACCGCTTCAATCTATTGGTATTCCATCAGCCATCAGCGAGCAAAAATCTCTGTTAATTCGTGACCCGGCTGTGGTCACAGACCCCTCGCGCACCTTTGATGTTTGTACAGGCGCTGGCAATCCGAACGGCGTATGGACGTTCAAACATCTTGTCACCGAAATGGCAAATGAAGCAAAAACCGGAATCACACCAGAGAAGTTTGTACGCATGTGGCTTTCGCAATGGGAGACGTCACAAAATGTCAATGGCTGGAATATTGCTGATCGAAAAAACAGTATCCGCAACCGTGTCATTGACCCCTGGGAAGCCGCCAGTGGCGGCCCTGAAGAACCACTGGACTTAAATAAGGCTCCGTTCCAATTACTGGCCGTAGTCAACCGGGTAGACCTGCGTGAGAACCTGGTTTATGGTGGCGGCAGTGCCGGTGAAGGACGTTTTGTATTTCAGGTCATGGATGGCTGCAATCCCATGCGATTCACTGTGATCTTTGAATACGGCATCGAAAAACGAAGCTGCTCTGCGGTACAAAACTGGGGCCAGCGCTGGGTCAACCTCGGCAACATGGTGCTGGGCAGTGCCGCTTATAATGCCGCACTGGAAAATATCACCGAGAGCTTTGTGCGGGCTAACGCTGCACCCTCCAAACCTAACGGCAGTGCATTAAATCAGTTGCGGACCAATGAGATTGCCTTGGCCAGACCGTGGGAGTTACGTGAATTCGTCATTGCTGATGCCGGCTGGAATCAGCATTTGTTGAAACCCAACACCGTCGCGCTAACACCTGATGACAGCTTGAATAATACGCCCATACTGCGCAATTACTTTGCTTCCGGAATTAGCGGTGTACCTTTACGCTTTCCTACTGTAGCTGACCCCTTCCTGGGTGGTGCGTCAACAGCACCCCGTTTTTTCTGGAATGCCCCCAACTTTCCAATGACCTTGACTCAGGCGGAGCAACGCCAGGAATTTTCACTGAATACTTGCAATGGTTGTCATACCCGTGAAACAGGAACTTCCTTTACTCACATCAAGCCCGGTGCAATCCCCGCCACGCTGTCAGGGTTCATGACAGGCATCACGGTTACCGATCCCGCTCCACCTCCTGGAATCACGATTACTCGACGCTTCAACGATCTGGAACGACGATCTGCCGACCTCGATGGCTTGGTTAATTCCAGCTGCTTTGCTCAGATGGCCAGACCTGTGCTGAGAGCACCACACTGACTATCTGCGGCAAACACTGTGCCTGTTAAAGCAGGCACAGTGTTTGCCCCTTAAGATGAAACGTAACGAAGCCCGGGATGCAGAGCGTTATTTTACAGCATTTCCCGGGTTCTTCTACGCTCCATTTTTCAGTTATCGCATAATGACCACGCTTGCAGGGATATACACCCTGAAAAATATCAAATCACCTGGCCGACTACAGGTGCGTAAATTATCCTAGTCGTCGAATTGGCATTCAAATTTTTATCCTTGAAGAAAAATTGGCCCATGTCCAGTATCTCCCAGCCAATAGTATGAGCATCACTGATCACACAATCACTTTTATTACCTGCACCCATGCCATTGGATAAATGAAACATACAGTGACGCAAAACACCTGTGCCAGAAATAAACCCAACAAAACAGCCTTCCGGCATTTTCATAAATTGCGCGATGCGCGTCACCAAGTGGCTGCCTATCATTTCCGGTTGCGCACATCCAGTTTGTCACGCAAGCGATCACCAAGCAGATTGACAGACAACACCACCAACATCAAAGCCACACCGGGCACCAGCACCATATGCGGAGCCACCAGCAAATAACGTGCGCCGTCACGGATCATGCTGCCCCAGGAGGCCTCTGGTGGCTGCACCCCCAGCCCGAGGAACGACAAACCGGCTTCAGCAATAACAATACCGGCAATACCAAAGCTGGCTTCGACGATCAGCGGTGCCATCAGCAATGGCAGTAAATGCCGAAACACAATACGCCCCGGGCCTGCACCCAGCGCAACGGCTGCCTGTACATGTTCGCGATGCTTGAGGCTCAGCACCTGTGCCCGCGCCAGTCGTGCATATCCCACCCAACCCACCACACTCAGTGCAATCACCACGTTTTCAATACCGGGACCAAGAATGCCCGCCAGTGCAATGGCCAGCAGAATGCCGGGAAAAGCGAGAAAAATATCGATAATGCGCACCACCAGCAAATCCCAGCGGCCACCGAGATAACCACTAAACGTACCAATGGCCGTACCCACAACGGCGGACACCGACACCACCCATAGCGCAACGATAAACGAAGTCTGTGCGCCAGCCAGCGTACGTTCCGCCAGTGACCGCCCAAGATCATCAGCCCCCAGCCACAATTCACTGCCCGGTGGCAGAAGAATATGCTCCAATGCAATCTGATCCGGCGCTAACGGTAAAAAGGAAGCCGTCAGTGCCACCAGTGCCCATAACACAATCACTATCAACGGCAACCACAGACCCAATACACTGGCCAAGCCAAACCGTGATGGCTTCAGCGTCACGGCAATATCCTTATTGCCGCTCATCCTCCGCCGCCCATGCGTATGCGCGGATCAAACCAGCCATACGCCATATCAGTAAGCGTATTCACCAGCACATAAGTGATACTGATCAACAGCACACAGGCCTGCACCACCGGGTAATCGCGACGCTGAATCGCTTCAATCACCAACTGGCCAATACCTGGCCAGGAAAACACCGCCTCGGTAATCACCGCACCCGCCAGCAGTGCGCCTAATTGCAAACCCAGCAGCGTAATCACGGGCAACAACGCATTACGCAACGCATGTCGCCAGATCACCGCGCCCGGCCCCAGCCCTTTGGCGCGTGCGGTGCGAATATAATCCTCACCTAATACTTCCAATAAAGTCGCCCGTACCATGCGTGAAAGAATCGCCGCCATAGCCGTACCCAGAGTAATCGCGGGCAGCACCAGCGAAGCCAGCCCGTCACGCCCACTCACCGGAAACCAGCCCAGCCACACCGCAAACACGAGAATCAAAACAGGGCCCATCAAAAAATTAGGGATCGACACGCCCACCAGTGATACCGCCATCGCACCATGATCCCAGGCCGAGTCCTTTTTCACTGCCGCCATCACACCTAATGGAAAAGCCACCAGCACCGCCACCAGCAAAGCCGCCAGCGCAAGTTCCAGCGTAGCGGGCAAGCGCTCCAGCAGAATATCGGAAATGGGACGTTTGGAATGTAATGAAATGCCAAGATCAAACCGCGCAATATTGCCAAGGTAAGTCATGAACTGCGACAGCAGCGGCTGATCCAGCCCCAGTGATTGCCGCAGCGCCTCACGATCCGCAGCCTGCGCCGACTCACCCAGCATCACCTCCACCGGATCACCCGGCACCAGATGGATCAACAGGAACACCAGCACCAACACACCGAAAATCACCACCGCAGCACTGGCCAAACGAGAAATTAAAAGCGGCAAAACCGTACCCCAAAAATAATTTTCTGCATTGTGCGTGTTTCCCCCGTTAAAACCAACAGGTCAGAAGAAAATTGCCATACGCCGCCCACCGGCAACAGGCAGAGGGCCGGGTTCAGACTGGCAACATCACCAGCAAACCCAACCCCCGACGGCCTGTAAAGTGCGTTAAATTTTGTGGCTGGCAAGACGCGAGGAGGAGTGACGGCATATTCATATTCAATGCGCGCTGGACAAGGCATGGAGGAAAGTATGTGCCTATTTTGAATTCTTACAATACAACTGGCCCCTATTTCGTTCGCAGGATTGACCCCTGCTCTGTTTAAACCACACTTTCATCGGTCACTGTTAGCACAATTGTTAGCTGTTACTATACGCAATACTTCGATGAGCAACCTTTACAACCAATATAATGAGTTCTGAATCTTCAATTTCATAAACAATCCGATAAACACCTTTTCTTATTCTATAGCGCTCCTGGCCAGATAGTTTAATACAACCATCGGCTCGTGGGTTTTCACGAAGTAACTCAATACACTTAAGAACTCGTTTAACATCTTTGTTTGGAATATTTCGAAGATCTTTAGCAACAGACTTTTTAAACTTAAGGCTATAACTTGCCATGTGACCTCAAATCATCCAGCAATTCCTCGTAACTCAGTATGCCTTCATTTTCTCTTTGCTTGAAAGAATTTAAATCCTCCTGATCTTCTCGCAAAGCTATGCGAACAGCATCATTGACCACTTCTGAAACTGATTGATGCAGAGTAGCCGCCTTAACTCTCAAGGCCTGGTGAATCTCGGGCTCGAAGTAAACCGTTGATCTTTTTGACAAAACTCCCATAATTGACACCTCCTGCCTGAACTTTAACGCTATAACGTTGTAACGTCAAACTCAAAAGAAGCTTTAGGTAAATATTAGTGACTACTAGACAGGAAATGCACACCGGACGAGACATGGAGGAAAGTACGTGTCTATTTTAAATACAATAGGATTGAGCCCTACTTGGATTCAGCGTATCCTGGTGGTTTTTCCCTGCGAGGAAATTCGCGCCATTTTTTGCCGACTGGATCAACCGTACCATCTTATCGCTTCTTTGTTGTATGTGCCGGCGTCGATTGGCGTATCACAAATTCAAATTCTCTGGTCCCGGGATGGCTGGGAGTTTTTTGCCATCGGCACCGCAATAGAGACTTTATCTTATCCAATTTTTTTATAACGTGAAAAATACACGCTGACGGCCTACGCTGGTGGCGGTGTAAACCCTTCAGGCACTTCACTGCCATCACCGAACAAAAACTTTTCCATCTCGGCCTCCAGAAATTCACGGGCCTTGGGGTCAATTAACGACAAACGATTTTCGTTGATTAAAATCGTTTGGTGCTGCATCCACAGCTTCCAGCCTTCTTTTGACACGTTGTTTAAAATACGCTGACCAATTTCACCCGGCAGCGGCGCACGATCCAGCCCTTCGGCTTCTTTGCCCAGTTTGACGCAGTTAACCATTTTACTCATTGCCGTTTCCTTAATATTTGATTTTTTGAACGCACCTCAAACAGAGGCTCCCCTCATTTTCGCCAACAGTCGTGCAACCGGTGCAGGTAACCCGCCGATATCAGCGCAGCCTTTATACCAGACCCACTCCGGGCCTTCCATCACTGACATTGTATGGGTATTGCTGCCAGTGACACTCGCCGGGGTAATCAGTACCGGGCTGATATCCAGATGAAAATGGCTGAAAGTGTGCCGCACTACCGGCCAACAGGTTTGTTCCCCGACAGCAAAACCCAAGTGTTTTTCACACCATCCCGACACATCGTCATCCATCGATATTTCCGGCAGACTCAACAAGCCTCCCCAAATACCCGTGGGCGGGCGACGCTGCAATAACACTTCACTATTGGCGTTGCTCAGTAACAGCATTTGTGTCTCACGCACCGGTATTGTTTTTTTGGGTTTTTTGCCGGGGTAATCTGTCTGTCGCTGCTCAGAAAAAGCAAC
>JALSGT010000069.1 GCA_026982555.1 Chromatiales bacterium | reverse complement strand
CTGCGTATAATACGGCAAAATATGTTGCCGCCCACCACCTCAAGTATTTTCTTATGACCCCTGATGAATATTGCCAGGACAAAACGGCCAAAAGCGGCTCCAGCTTTTATTACAGCTTTCTGTTTTTGCCGGAGGCACAACGTAAGGCTATCACCGCCCTGTATGCCTTTTGCCGTGAAGTGGATGACGTGGTAGACGAATGCAGTGATGCCGACCTCGCCCACAGTAAACTCAACTGGTGGCGTGCAGAAATTTTCGGCACCTTTGATGGCAAACCCAGTCATCCCGTTTGCCAGGCATTGACCACCAGCATCGCCAGCTTCAATTTACCCCGGGAACATTTCATCGAAATCATCGATGGCATGGAAATGGATCTACAGCAAACCCGTTACGACACCTTTGCGGAACTGAACCTGTACTGTTATCGCGTCGCCAGCGTGGTGGGACTGATGGCCGCAGAAATTTTCGGGTTCAAGAATCGCTCCACCCTGGATTACGCGCATAACCTCGGACTTGCCTTCCAGCTCACCAATATTCTACGCGATGTCAAAGAAGACGCCGAACGCGGGCGTATCTATTTACCGTTGGAAGAGCTGAAAAAATTTGCTGTCAGCGAACAGGATATTCTCGAAAACCGCTGTACGGATAACATGAAAAAGTTACTCGATTTTCAGGCACAACGGGCACAGGACTGTTACGATCAGGCCTTTGCTCTGCTGCCGGAGGCCGATCGGTATGCGCAACGTACCGGTTTGATTATGGCCAGCATTTACCAGACCACGCTGAACACCATTCAGCAGGACAGTTGTCAGGTACTGACACAGCGCATCTCCAGCAGCCCGCTGAAAAAACTCTGGATTGCCTGGCGCACCGCACGCACAGAAAAACGTCGCCACAAACGTTTTCAAAAAAAACCACCCTCACTGCCAAATGAAACCTGATTCTGAAAAAAAACCGGTTGTTGTCATTGGTGGTGGCTGGGCGGGCATTGCCGCTGCCGTGGAACTGGCACACCATAACATCCCGGTGGTTTTACTGGAGTCCGCCAAGCAACTGGGGGGCCGCGCACGCAGCGTGAACATGGACGATTTACATGTGGATAATGGCCAACATATGCTGTTAGGTGCCTACGAGTCCACGCTTGATTTATTACGCAGGATTGGCGTCAACAAAAACGACGTGCTACAACGAAAGCCGCTGTCTTTACAATGGCATCGTCCCGGTAAAAAACCGGTTTCGCTCAACACCCCCAATCTACCCGCACCGTTTCATCTTGCCTGGGCCTTGTTAACCCTGCAAGGCCTGTCGTTACGGGACAGACTGTCTGCCCTGCGCTTTGCCCGGCGACTGGAAAAAAGCAGTTTCACTCTCGATAATGATTGCAGCGTTGCGGATTTTTTAGCGCAACATCATCAATCTCCAGCGCTCATTCATGCCCTGTGGGAACCATTATGCATCGGCGCATTGAACACACACCTGCACGAAGCCTCGGCACAAGTTTTTTTACGCACCCTGGGAGACAGCTTCAGCCATGCCCGGAGTGATTCTGATTTATTGCTGACCCGTGTCAATCTCGGCTCGGTTTTACCAAAACCCGCTGCGGATTACATCGAGACACACAAAGGCAGCGTGCGCCTGGGGCAGCGCGCCAGCGCACTGTGTATCGAAAACGGGCACATCACCGGCATCATCATCGACGACACCAGCATTGCCACCAATGAGGTTATTCTGGCGACACCACACACCACTGCCCTGCGTTTGTTAAGCCCGCATGACTTATTACAGGAAACCTGTCAGCAAATTGCCCGATTACAAGACCGGCCCATTTGCACCGTCTATTTGCAGTTTGACAAAACGGTACGGCTCGGTCGCTGGCTGTGCGGATCACTGGGGACAATCAGCCAGTGGATTTTTGATCGCGGCCTTTATGGCCAACATGGTTTGATGGCTGTCGTCATCAGCGGTGATGGTGAGCATCTGCAATGGGATAACCAAACACTCTGCACACAGGTCGCCGCAGAGATTGCAACACAATACCCGCAGTGGCCCGCACCTCAATCACAACAGGTGATTCGGGAAAAACGCGCCACCTTTGCCAGCACAGTCAATGTCAATCAGCATCGCCCTAATGCTGAAACTGCCGTGCAGGGCTTATGGCTGGCAGGTGATTACACGAACACCCACTTGCCCGCCACCCTCGAAGGTGCAGTACGCAGCGGGCGCTATAGCGCGCAACAGATTATTAGCGCCCATCGACGGCAACGACACCAGCAACAGGAAAAAACATGAGCATTACCGAACAGGCATTTTTTACATCACGCGTGATTCTTGTTACCGGTGCTGGTGGTGCCATTGGCAGTGCAGTTGCCAAAGCCCTTGCTGCACAAGGGGCCAGTATTGTACTCATGGGCCGCAGCCTCGGCCCTTTGGAAAAAGTCTACGATGCCATTGTCGCCGCCGGTCATGCACAACCGGCCATTTGTCCGTTGGATTTTGCAGCCACAACATTCGAGGATTTCCAACAGGCCGTCGGCATGATCCAGCAGAAACTGGGCCGACTGGATGGCCTGCTGCACGCCGCCGCCACGCTCGGCAGTCTGACCCCTGTGGAACATTTCGATGCCTATCTGTGGTCACGGGTGTTGCAGGTCAACCTTACCGCGCCCATGCTGTTAACCCGGGCTTGTCTTCCCCTGTTAAAAGCCGCACCCGATGCCGCCATTCTTTTCAGCACCAGTACCGTCGGTCAGCGGGGGCGTGCCTACTGGGGTGCCTACGGCGTTGCCCAGGCGGGTATTGAGAACCTGACCCAAACTCTGGCTGACGAACTGGAAGCCAATACCGCCCTGCGCATCAACAGCATTGACCCCGGCCCGGTGCGCAGCCGGTTACGCGCCCTTGCCT
>JALSGT010000068.1 GCA_026982555.1 Chromatiales bacterium | reverse complement strand
ACTCACTGGAGTACTGTTTACGTTTCTGACTCATGATTATTGCGCTCTCTAATTGGGCACATTAGAGCTTAACAACCTGTCCAGTTTTGGGGTACCACTTCATACTGTTCATGACTTTTCCTTTTATGGAGTGGTATTTTATTTGACCAGCCTGACCGTGGCCCGGCGGTTCTGGGCGCGACCTTTGTCAGTACGGTTGCTGGCTTTCGGGCTGCGTTCACCCAGGGCTTTCAATTTAAACAGTTGCGGTGAAACACCTTTGGCAATAAGGTAATTTTTTACCGCCTGGCTGCGTTGTTGGCTGAGTTTTTCATTGCTGCGATGTTGTCCTATATCATCAGTATGGCCGGTAATATCAATGTATTTCAGTTGCGGGTCGGTTTTGATGTAGCGCACCAATTCATCAAGACGTTTTTGGCTTTTCTTGTTGAGAGTGCTTTTGCCAAAGGCAAAGTGCAGCAGGCTGTCTTTAAAATCCGAGAATTTATAAATTGGCAGGTTTGCCAGGCAGGCGATAAATTCATCCAGTACCGGCTTTATAGTAATACCAGGCAGAACAACGATAACTTCGTCACGGGCATCAGCCCAGTCGCGATAACTGAAAGTAGGGAACATGCCTTTTTGTAATTCGACCAGTATGCGGCGTGACAAATCTTCCTGTAATTGAAATGGAGTATTGCCTTTGTGGATGGGGACTTCACCTAAATCCACCGCGCCTGTCTGATGTTTCCATTCTGGTGGCAGAGAGCGTAAATGAGCACGGTCTCTGTTGCGACTGGCCTGACGTTTTGCTGTCAGTCTGAACTCCAGTTTATGGCCAGCGGTTTGTGTGAACGTGGCAGTGCCATAAAGAGGAATCTCATGACTCAGCGTGCAATGTAATTTTTTCGAAGAGGTTTGCCAATTCACATTTCCCAATGGTGCCTGATAATGCTGCACGCCTGCTCTGGTGATGCCACTGATACTGCAAAGCAATATGATTAACAACACAACTGGTTGCGTTGTTCGTTGCAACGACAAGTAGTGCATTGGCACGGATAGTGTATTCAGTAGCATGTACAAAATTTCATCGTGAGTCTCTGTCCCTGCTACAGCGGCGTATTACTGGGATTTCTTTAGTGTTTACAAGGCTCTGCGGCATTTTTTCGATGTGTGGTTACGAGATGTGCGGAGAGAGTTAAGCCCGCGTAATCACTAAAGATTTTGCCGCTTTTTGCCGCTAGCGGCAGTAATTGATCGTTTGTCATCGGTGGTGTTGCCGGTAACAAACCAGAGGAGTCAGCGTGGTGAGAAGCGTGCGGTTTATGAAAACGTATTTTATGTGGTGTGCCGGTTTGTTATTGATTTGTGTGCTGGTGGGCGCGGCGCAGGCGCAGGCGGTGGAGGCGGAAGGCACGTCGCCGATTAATGGCCCGGTGGGTGTGGCTAAACGCCTGGCTTTGCAGGATGCCATTCGACAAGCATTGTTGCAGGCCAATGCTCAGGTTTCCACTACCACGGTGGTGTCGTCTCGTGGAGTGGTGTCGGATAATGTCCGTTTTACCGCGCGGGGCAATGTCACCAACGTGGTGATTCTCGACGAGTGGACGGACGAAACCAATTATTACGTACGCATTCGGGCGCAGGTGCCGGGTGTGACGGCGGTGACAAATCGTGCGGTGGACATAAATGCCGGGACGCGCAATGCCCGTTTACCAGTATCAGTAGCCCCATCCGGTTTGAGTGCTCAGTATCGCCGCAAGATGGCAATTACCCAGTTTCATGTGTTGGATCGTACACAGATTGCTGATTTACCGAATATTGAAATTGCACTTGCCCGCGAACTGAAGCGTCGTCTGGACCTGGATGGTCGTGTGCGAACCGCAGATGCCTCACAGTATTTATTGCCGCTGGGTAATGATGGTGTGATATCGCAAGGGCGTATTCTGGGTGCTCTGCCAGCGGCACAGGAGGTCGGACAGTTGGCCACAGAATTTGCCGAATCACTGGGGGTTCAGTTTGTGGTGAGCGGGGTGATTCGTGATATGGGCGTAACTAAACATTTACTGGGTGCGCGGGTACGACATCTGGAATTGGATGTCATTGTGCATGATGGCATTACTGGTGCCGAAGTGGCACGTCATCGGCTTAATGAATCAGTAGTGGATGCCGGGTTGTTTGATTTCCCCACTACTTTGCCGGTATTGAATGACAAGTTTTATGCCTCGCCTTTTGGCCAGCGAATTCATCGTGTTTTGGATAAACTGGTGGGTATGTTGGTTAATGATCTCAGCTCACAATTGTTTACTGCGCGAGTGATTCGCACTGAGGGCAGGCAGGTGTTTTTTGATGCCGGTGGTGCGGCTAACATCAAGGTAGGTGATGTGCTGAATACTTTTCAGTTGAGTCAGTCTGCGGTGAATGATTTGCCCGGTCAGCGGGCATTGGGTTTTTCGGAAAGCCCCACCAGTATTCTGGTGGTGACTCAGGTGCAACAACTTTTCTCGGTGGGGGAACTGGACTCGGAAACGACCCGGTTGAGTCCAGGGGATGTGATTCGTTTTGAGCCCTGAGTTTGTTGTAAATTATGCTGTTTTTTTCGTGCAAATAGTCTGAATTGAAATTTATTGGGTCGAAATAATTTTGTCAGTGGTGGCGTGTTTTGCAAGGGGCACGTACACATTGATTTGTGTGCATACTCTTTTTATTGCTATAGATGTTCCTGTTGAGCTTTATCCAGTCAATTTTTTGCAAATTGCAAAACCTGATTTCCCCGGGCTGTAAAATACAATTTTTCCAAATTAAAAAGTCTGGATCGTCTGAATTTACCGTATCGAAGTAATCCTGCCGGCAATGGTGTACTGTGATGACATACCATTAGTTTGTGTTCTTACTACTGTTATTGTCGCGTCGAATGGTGATACCACAGAGTTTTGTGGTGTTATCGTGACTGCCAGTTCCGTTCCCGGCGAAATTTCCTGCTCAGTGGTAAACATAATGCCGGTAGCACTGAGGTTGCAGCAGACACCTTGTTGGACTTCATTCGAACTGATTTTTCTAAATTGCAAAACATGCTCGGTATTCATGCGAATAAAATCGCGCTTTTCTTCGTAATCAATGGGCATTTTTAAATTCCCTGTCTGCGTATTTACTGTTTTAGTTAGCAGATGTATAGGATATGTGCAAGATTCAGGCACTTTTAACCTATAAAACAGGATGTTTTATCCGTGATTTGCATTATTTCACTTTTTCCAAAGAAGGTTTTACAAAGGGTGATGTGTTCGCTGAAAATAATAAAATCGTTATAATCGTTTGAAACGTTGTTGTGTCTGGTCTAGTGTTTGACGGACTATTGTTCAGGGTTATTTTAATAACCGGGAAAATACGATGGACAAATTCTCAAACAAAGTTCGTTATATGACGCCGAGCGAAGCTGCGACCTTGTTGATGATCTCTCCGGTTACTTTGCGACACTGGGCATTAGCAGGAAAACTGGATTTTGTGACAACCCCAGGGGGGCACCGGCGTTTTGCGGAAGATGAACTGAAACGGTTTGTTTCTCAGTATATGCCTGCAAATGAATCATTGGTTACACACGTCAACCCCGTTTATGGTGATGATACTGCACACCGTATTCTCATCGTGGACGATGACAGGAAACTCACCGGGTTTTTGGTGGAGCTGTTGCAAAGTCTGCCGGGTGTGGTGCAGGCCGAAGTTGCAAATGACAGTTTTGACGCCGGACAGAAATTACAGGTCTTTCGTCCTCATACCGTATTGTTGGATTTAATGATGCCGGGTATCAAGGGGCTTGATGTGTGCCGGAAAATCAAAGAGAACCCGGAAACCTGTGGCACAAGGGTGGTGATGACGGGTTATCATACGCCTGAGAATATAATAAAGGCCATGGAGGCAGGTGCCGAAGCCTGTCTGGCCAAGCCGTTTGATAAAACCCAATTATTTAACGCTATTGTATTGGGTGGATTGAGTGCGATAGAAAAAAATAACTAATATTTATAGTTAGGAAAAAACAATAATAAATATTTTCCATTGCCAGAATAAAAATAATCGGCAGGTAATATTTGTTTTACCGTTAAAGCGCTAAATAACTGCGTACTCTGGCGTGATAACCTGGCATTAATTGAGGGAATAAAAATGTCTTTGGCTAAAATACAACAACCGTTCAAAGTCCTTATTGTTGATGATGAAAAACAGCATCGGGAATTGGAAAAGGAAGTCCTGAGCGGCTCTCGTTATTGTGTAAGCGAAGCTTGTAACGGCGAAGAAGCATTGGATAAATTGCGTGAAGAAGAATTTGATGTGGTATTGGCTGACAAGCGCATGCCAGGTATGGATGGTGATGAGCTGTGTCGGCAGATTCGCAATGACCTGGGTTTGAAATTATTGCCAGTGATTATGGTGACCGGCACCAATGATCGTATGGAATTATTAAAAAGCTTGCAGGCGGGGGCCAATGATTTTATTCATAAGCCTTATAGCCCTATGGAACTGATGGCGCGTACTGATAATCTGGCTACGCACAAACGGCTCACTGATCAGTTGGAAAATGCTGAAACGTTATTGTTTGCTTTGGCGCGCATGGTAGAGGCGCGTGATGAACATACCGGTAACCATTGTTCGCGTCTGGCACATATTTCAGTGGTGATGGGTGAGGCCATGGGACTGAATTCGGAAGAGCTGACCGCATTGCGTCGTGGTGGCGTATTACACGATATTGGCAAGCTGGGCATTCCAGACAGTATTCTGCTTAAGGACGGGCCGTTAAACGATGCGGAATGGATTGTGATGCGCCAACATACCATTATTGGTTATGAGTTATTGCGTGGTCTGAAAAGCATGGAATTAACCCAGCCTATTGTGCGCAGTCACCACGAACGCTGGGATGGCAGTGGCTATCCGGACGGTTTAAAGGGTGAGGATATTCCACTGTTGGCCCGGGTTTTCCAGTTGGTTGATATTTATGATGCCCTGGCCAATGCGCGACCTTATAAGCCCGCATTCAGTATTGAAAAAATTACTCTGATTATGACCGGGGAAGTGGAAAGTGGCTGGAGAGATCCTGAGCTGACGGGGTTGTTCCTGAAAATTCTGCAAGAGCGATCTGACGACCTGCTGTTAAGCGTTGGCGAGGAACGTGATATGGGAACCGAAGTATTTGAAAATATTCAGCGTACGGGTGCGCTGACCTGGAAGGAATAATATGGCTTCTGAAAATCGCATATTGACTTCCGAACTGCCGAAACTGGGTTTGGCGCCACTGGAAATTCTGCAAAAAGTATTTGATCAGCACGCCATTATTTCGGTCACCAATGTGGCTGGCATGATTACTTATGCCAATGACAAGTTTTGTGAAGTGAGCGGTTATCGACGGGATGAGCTAATGGGGACTAATCACCGCATTATTAAGTCTGACAATCATCCGCCGGAATTTTTTCGTGGCATGTGGCGCACTATTGCTCAGGGTGGAACCTGGCAGGGGCAGATTCAAAACCGCCGTAAGGACGGCAGTGATTACTGGGTGCAGACCACCATCATGCCTGTGTTTAATGATCAGGGTAAACCGGAACAATATATTTCCATTCGTACGGATGTTACCCAGGAGGTTTTATCACGGCGTGATTTAAGCAAATTTAAACAGCTTTTGGATCAGACACTCGACAGTGTTTTTATCTTTGATGCTGAGCATCTTTCTTTTACTTATGTGAATATGGGAGCCGTTGAACAGGTCGGGTATACCGAACCTGAGTTGTTAACGATGGGTCCGGTGGATATTAAGCCAGAGATTGATGAGCAACAATTTCGCACAATGCTGTTGCCATTGTTAAACGGCGAAGTAGACAGCCTTACTTTTGAGGCGGTGCATCAGCACAAATCAGGACAGCAGGTACCGGTGGAATTCTTTCTGCAATATTTCCCGGAGCATGGCGGTGCAGGCCAGTTCATTGCCATTGTGCGTGACATTGCTGAACGCAAACGTCTTGTGGATGCGCTGGAGGCATTGACCGTTGCTGATCCAGCCAGGAATGTTTTCCACTACATTGCCAAATCTGTCGCCGAAGCTCTGGATGTGCGCTGGGCAGGAGTGGGTAAAATTTCTGAAAATGGTAGTGATGTTGAATTGTTGGGTTTCTGGGATGCGGGGCATGAAGGTGAGCTTTTTGCATATGCTCTGCAAAACACGCCTTCCGGTGATATTTGTAAACAGTGTAAGCCGTTGATTATTCCCGAACACGTCGTAGAGCGTTATCCCGATGATATTTTTCTGCGTGATACGGGAGCCGTCAGCTATCGGGGGAACCCTTTGCTTAACAGTAGTGGTTATGGCATCGGTGTGTTGTTTGCTATTGATGATAAGTCCTGTGAAGAAGCCGTAACAGAGAGTGCTTTAATGCGTGTTGCCGCCAAGCGTGCTGCGTTGGAATTGCAACGCTTGCAAGCAGAGCAAATGGCACAAAGTCAAGGTGAGCAGATGTATGAAACGCTGGAGCGCATCAGCGATGGTTTTTTCTCGCTGGACGACCAATGGCGTTTTATTTATGTTAATCCTTCTGCCGCCAATATTTTTAATACTGCATGGTATAAGTTACGTGGAGAATGTATCTGGAATGTCATGCCGGATGTCGCCAGTTTTTTTCAGGTGCATTTGCATCGGGCTATGCAAGAGCAAAACCGGGTCTGGATTGAAGAGTTTTATGCCCCCTTGAATCGTTGGCTGGCCTTATATGTGTATCCTTCGCCAGAGGGTGTATCCGTTTATATTCAGGATGTCAGTGAATATAAACGACTCAAGCTGGAACATCAGCGTATGGAAAAGCAGGTGCAACAAGCACAAAAAATGGATGCTATTGGCCAGCTAACCGCAGGTATAGCGCATGATTTTAATAATATTCTTGCCAGTATTAACGGTTATACTGATTTGGCGTTAACCCGTTGTGTGGGTGAAGGGCAGGAAAAACTACAGGAGTATCTGGAGCAGGTTTACAAGGCCGGTGAGCGGGCGCGAGACCTGATTCAGCAGATGATGGCATACAGTCGAAACAACAAAGCAGACATGACAGACCTGGACCCGCGACCGTTAATCAGGGAGACGGTGAAAATGCTGCGTTCCACTTTACCCGCCAGCCTTCAGTTGACGTTTGATTCCCCGCCGGATGATGAATGCATCAGTATCAATATGGAACCGGTGCAACTACAGCAAATGGTCATGAATTTGTGTGTTAATGCCCGCGATGCCATGCATGGCAAAGGGCGGTTGGATTTGCGGCTTGAGATCATGCATCATCAGCGTCCGGTCGAATGTACCTCGTGTCATGAGACTATTCAGGGCGATTATGTTGCGCTGTCGGTGCGGGACAGTGGCGATGGTATGGCTTCTGATACCCTGGAACATTTGTTTGAGCCTTTTTTTACCACCAAGGACGTGGGTGAGGGTACCGGGCTGGGTTTGTCCGTGGTGCATGGCATTATGCACGATCATCAGGGGCATATCCGGGTTGAGTCACAAGCGGGCCAGGGGACCGTTTTCTATTTATTATTTCCACTGCTGACAGAAAATACCGTTATCGAAAACAGGCATGCTGTCATAACGCACAACCAGGTCGAAGGCCCGTCCGAACCCTCTGCTACCGTGAAGGGCAAGCGTATTTTGGTGGTGGATGATGAACCCTCAGTGTTGGGTTTTCTGCAAGCCTGGCTGAAGCGCAAGGGTTTTGAAGTGCAAGCCTATGGTGACAGTCGTGAAGCCTGGGCCTATTTTGAAGCTCACCGGGATGAAGTTGATTTGCTCATTACCGACCAGACCATGCCAGGGGTAACCGGTAGAGAGCTGATACAAAAAGTGCTGGCTTTGCGGCCGCAGTTACCCACTATTTTGTGCAGTGGCTACACTGATCAAATCAGCGCGGAACAGACTGACAAGCTGGGCATTCGTCATTTTGCGGAAAAACCGTTTAATCACAAACAGTTTTTGGGGGTCATCGAGCAACTGTTGAGCGAACGGGGCAGCAAAATGCGCAGTGGTGCTCCCTAGGGGACTCGAACCCCTATTACCGACGTGAGAGGCCAGCGTCCTAACCATTAGACGAAGGGAGCCCGGGCGAAAAAAGTGCTATTATACGCCGCCATGGGGATAGCTCAAGAAACATCAGCCGGAATATTATTGTGAACCACAGCTTTTGACTATTGAATTAACAGACAAACCGGGCTCGCCCGATGTTATTCCGCGGCCTGAGCATATCATCACCCGGACGAACATCTGCGAGAGTGCATTAAAGGTATTGTACCGCCTCAAAGCCGCAGGTTTTGAGGCTTTTTTGGTGGGTGGAGGCGTGCGTGATCTATTGCTGGGACGCGAGCCCAAAGACTTTGATATCGCCACGAATGCACTTCCGGAAGAAGTGACCGGGTTATTTCGTAACAGTCGCCTCATTGGCCGACGTTTCAAATTAGTGCATGTACGTTTTGGCCGCGAAATTATCGAGGTGGCCACTTTCCGCAGTGGTCACGATGCAGCCAGTGACGATATGGGACGCATGGAAGACGGCATGATTCTGCGCGATAACGTTTATGGCAACCTGGAAGACGATGCCTGGCGCCGTGATTTCACCATTAATTCCCTGTATTACGACATTCGTGATTTTTCGGTGGTGGATTACACCGGTGGCGTGAGTGATCTGGAAAAAGGTGTGTTGCGCATCATTGGTGACGCCGAACAACGTTATCTGGAAGATCCGGTGCGCATGCTGCGCGCGGTGCGTTTTGCTGCCAAACTGGGTTTTCGTATTCATGCCGGGAGTGAGGCGCCTATCGCCAGGCTGGGTGATCGATTGGAAGCGGTGCCCGCAGCACGCTTGTTTGATGAGATGCTTAAGCTGTTCCTTTCCGGCTATGCCGTGGAAACCTTCGAACTGTTACGTCACTACGACTTGTTCCGTTACTTATTCCCTGAAACCGACGCCTGTCTGGCAAAGGAAGAAAAGGGGTTTCCGCACATGCTGGTGGCCAAAGGACTGCTCAACACCGATGACCGGGTGGCTGAGGATAAGCCAGTGACCCCGGCCTATCTGTTTGCTGTGTTGTTGTGGGAGCCCGTGAGAGAACGCGCCTCAGCCCTGCTGGCTGAAGGGCTCAGTGAGATCCAATCCCTGCAAAGGGCTGGTGACGAAGTGATTGCTGCACAGGTTCAGCGTGTTTCGTTGCCCAAACGATTCAGCCTGCAAACCCGCGAAATCTGGACAATGCAGGCGCGGCTCAAACGGCGTAACGGCAAACGGGCGGAGCGCCTGTTTGCCCAGGCCCGCTTTCGCGCCGCCTATGATTTTTTACTGTTACGTGCAGAAACCGGTGAAGACGAACTTCAGCCGCTGGCCGATTGGTGGACAGAGTATCAGGAAGTCAATGTGGATAATCGTGCCAATATGGCATTACAGGCACCCTCGGCAGGTGCCCGAAAAAAACGTCGCCGCCGCCGCAAAAAAGTAGCCCAGGGATAACCTGAAGTGACTGTTGCCTACGTGGGTCTGGGCAGTAATCTGGCCGGGCCCGAAACGCAGTTACGCACCGCGCTGACCGAACTTGATACATTGCCGCAGAGCCGTTGTCTGGCACATTCCTCTTTGTATCGCAATCCACCGATGCTGGTCCCCGGGCAGCCCGCTAATCAACCCGACTACCTCAATGCTGTTGCCGTGCTGGATACCGGGCTGAGCCCCCTGGCACTACTGGTGGCCCTGCAACACCTGGAAAATCAACATCATCGTCAGCGTGCGGAACGCTGGGGTCCACGCACTCTGGATCTCGATCTTCTGTTATTTGGTGACGAAATAATTGACCTGCCCGAACTCACCGTACCCCACCCGGGGCTGTATGAACGCAACTTCGTGCTGTATCCTTTGGCAGAGTTACTGGCCGGACAGGCAGAGCATTTGCTCATTCCCGGCAGAGGAACCCTGGCCAGCTTACTGACGGCCTGCCCGCGCGGTGAGCTGGAAAAGTTAAATTTTAAAACAGTAGAGTCAGACGTACCATGAGTGCTGTGGATATTCCCCGTTACATTGTGATTGAAGGCCCCATTGGCGTGGGGAAAACCAGTCTTGCCAAACGGCTTGCGGAAGATTTTGGCGGCGAACTGCTACTGGAAGGTGTTGAGGAAAATCCTTTTTTGGAACGCTTTTATCGCAACCCCCGGCATGCGGCGCTGCCCACCCAATTGTTTTTCCTGTTTCAGCGAGCCCAGCAAATTCAAGCGCTGCGCCAGTCCGACATGTTTGCGCCCATACGGGTGGCCGATTTCATTCTGGAAAAAGACCGTTTGTTTGCCCAGCTGACGCTGGATGACGACGAACTGCAACTTTATGAACAGGTCTACAACAATATTACCGTGGATGCGCCGCAGCCCGACTTGGTGATTTACTTGCAGGCACCTGTGGATGTGTTGTTAAACCGGGTGCAAAAACGCGGCCGGGAATACGAGCGTTTTATCGAAACCAACTATCTGGAACGACTGGTGCAGGCCTATACCCGCTTCTTTTACCATTACTCGGCAACACCATTGTTAATTGTTAATGCGGCGGATATTGATCTGGTCAACAATCAGCAGGACTACCAACTGCTGGTCGAACACTTGCACAAAACCACCAGCGGCCGCCACTACTTCAACCCTGGTTCATTTGATCTCTGAACCAGCAATCCCATCGTTACGGGTGACCTGGTGTTTTGTTACCGACCTATATTTTCCTGTTGAAATTACAGGCATATCCATGGCGCGTGAAAAAAAACAGCTTAGCTATGAATTCACGCAATGCCAACATACGGTTAATAGACAGTTTTCCGGGCAGTCATCTGGTGCCCTTTTTTTCAGAATAAAATCGTTGGCAGCAGTGCAGGCAGGGTATGTTTTTCACCTGACATGAAAGTGAAACACTTTCGGTTTTCTTTGCTCAAGCGCACTGTGCAAGTATCAGTATGTCTTGTTTTTCTGGAATGGGAACCTGGCTCTCTTTTTTTTCGTTGAAAACGGTGGGAAACATGAATTCACTGGTTGTGAATTTTTTGGATATGAGTTGTTTTAGGCATTCGTTGCCATGGTCGGGATTGCGCCCAATAACCCGGTATTTTTCTTTTGGCGCAAAGCATGTCATGCCGTTTGTATTCTGTTTTATTTTTCAAGTATTTCCAGTAGCGATATTCAGTTTTGTTGATCCTGCGCTGAATGCAGGCATCAATAAATATTAGCTGATTTTTTATACAGTAGGTGATGTGTTGGCATATAATGTAATTGTTATAAGAAAAGCTGTCTCAGGTGGACAGAAAGTTGTTACTGCGTTGCGGTTTTGCTTTTGCCCGACAGTCTTGTGCCGGGTTGACTGGCGATGTGGAAAAAACGTATGAATCTGTTTGTTATAAGGTTTCTGTCGATAACATTTTTTTGTTGAATCTTCATTCACAGAGGTGTCAGATGAAAAGCACGGTGCAGTTTTTGGGTCAAATACGTTGGGTAGCATTGCCGGTGAATCTGTTTATTGCGTTTGCATTTTCTGCTCAGATCGCGGTGGCTGACCCTCACCCCAGCATGTACCTGAGCCAAACTGAAATTGACGCGATAAAGGTCAAAGTTGATAACGAGGTGGAACCCTGGTTCAGCGCATATGGCGTAGTCATGAGCGCGGCTGAAGCAGCACTGGCCCAACCGCCATTGAGCGTTACTTTTCAAGGCAGAACCAGCCCGCATTATTATACTGAATCTCCGTATTGTGGATGGCCGGATGGTTGTCGGGATGGCCAAATCAATCCTGATGCGGATCGAAAAGATTACGAGGCCGCGATTAAACTGGGTGATTCAGTTCGGGATTTAGGTTTGGCTTATGCCTTTACCGGCAAAACAAAATATGCAGATAAAGCGATTGAGCTGATCAACGTCTGGTCGGTGAACCCTGAAACGCGCATGTATCCAGATGCCCAGGGTCGTATCGAGTTATTTATCACTCTGCCAGGTATGTTTTATGGCGCAGACTTGATTTGGAATTATGAGGATTGGAACGCGGATGAGAAAGCTGGATTTGTCAATTGGGTGGCAAAGGTCGGCGAGAATGCCAGGAACCGGGGTGCCGGAGCGAACAATTTTGCCAACTGGCGGCTGGTTCTGATTGCCTCGGCAGCTGTTTTGTTAGATAACAATGAGTATTTTAGTCATGTGGAAAGTGAATTTAAAAAACTGGTTTCAAGTCAGATGAACAGTGCTGGCAGTTCCCGGCCCGGAATACTGGGTCAGGAGTACGACCGCGCAATAGGACTACACTATTCGCTGTATGCGATTAATGCCATGATTCAAGGCGCGGAGATTATGCGTCATCGCAATATCAATCTTTACGACTATAAGGATGCGCAAGGCAGAGGTCTTGAATTGGCGTTGGATTTTATTACGCCTTACGCTATAAATCCGGCCTCATGGAATGCGGATGGATATAAACAGGAAAAGCCGATTACTCAAAAAGACAGTATGGCGCTGTTCGAATTGGCCTACTCTCATTACCAGAAACAAAGTTATCTGGACGCTATTCTTCGATGGAAGCGGCCGATGAACGAACATCGGGTCATGGGTATTAACACGCTGACTCACGCCAATCGGTTTGAATTGAACGTGACGCCCGTTACCCCAAGTGCTCCAGAGATTGTGACGCAACCTGATGCCGTTACGGTGGAGGAGGGCGGAGATGCGACTTTCAGTGTGCTTGCGACAGGAAGCGGTACACTGAGTTACCAATGGCTTCGCAACAACGTTGCCATTGATGATGCCACCAGCGCCAGCTACACGATAACAGGTGCCGGATTGTCAGATACGGGTGTTTTTTACCGGTGTATGGTCAGCAACAGCGAAGATACTGTCAGGAGTGATGCTGCTGAATTAATTGTGCTGGCCGACACTACTGCACCAACACTGATGTCAGTGACTGTTATCAGCGATACCCGTATTGATATCCGGTTCAGCGAACCGGTCGATGCTGGCAGTGCTGAAAACAGTGCCAATTACCAGATTAACCTTGGCATTGTCGTGACTGCCGCGAGCCTGAATGGTGATGGACGCACAGTCAGTCTTACGGTCAGCCCGCTTGCGGCGGACACCGTTTATTCGGTGTCGGTGAGCAATGTGCAGGACCGGGCAAACACGCCCAATATTATCACCGGGCTGAGTGGTAAAACCTTTACCTATCGCATCGCCGATGATTTTGAAGACGGTACTGCGGAGGGTTGGTCGCCTCTCACTTCTGGTCGATGGAGTGTGGTTATGGATGAGGGTGATATGGTCTATTACCTCAATGGCTCTGATCCAGGTTTTGACAGTCTCAGTGGTGGCCGGTTGGGCGAGTATTCCCTGCTTTCAGCGGACTATGGCGACTTTACTTTTACAGCTGAGGCCAGGCTGGGTGACGCTGTGGCCAGCAATGCGCTTGCCGATTATGCCGTGTTGTTCGGGTATCAGGATTCGGATAACTATTACTTTGTTATGTTCAATAATACTCAAACGGCCACTCAACTGTTCAAGGTTGTCAGAGGCCGTCGTACTGAGCTGGCCACTGCGGATAGCGACTGGTTAAGTGACAACGCCTATCACAATATTGAAGTCAGCCGTGCGGGAAACAGCGTGACTGTCCGCTTTGATGGTAATCTGATTTTAAGCGCAAACGATGACAGCCCGAAGGTGGGTAAAGTCGGTGTTGGCAGCTTTAATGACTCCGCCTATTTTGATGATATAAGCGTAACGGGAGTGGCGTTGACAATATCTGACAATATTGCGCCGGTCATCACCCTCTCCGGGGCTAATCCTCAGGAAATTACTGTCGGTGATGCTTATATCGAACTGGGTGCAACGGCCATGGATGATAATGTTGATATCAGTGCGAATATCATTATTGATGCCTCAGCCGTTGATACTGCAAAGGCAGGATCTTATATCGTCACTTATGATGTTTCTGACGCAGCAAAAAATGCGGCGATTCAAAAGGTGCGTACAGTGAATGTTGTCGCTGTTGCGACTGGTGAAACAAGTGACTCAAATGAAGACGGTGGTGCCGGCAGTTTTAGTGTGTTTCTGCTGCTGGCTCTGTTTTTAACAGTCTTGACGATACGACCCCGCCTTTCTGAGGCAGCGTTAGTCCGTCGTGTGCCGATGAAAGCCAATATTCCAGAACAGTGCGCAATGTAGCGACGTGCTATGCCAGCCATAGTGGCTCACCCGGCAATGTGTTATTACACGCCCTAAACGATCAACGGCGGAATTTAGGTTAGGAGAGATCTGCAACGATGCTGGTGACAGCCCGAGTGAGGGTGGCGAGATCATCTTCGTTGATGATGAAAGGTGGCATCAGGTAGATCAATTTGCCAAAGGGGCGGACCCAGACGCCTGCATCCACGAAGCGCGGTTGTAGCGTTTCCATTTCGACGGGGTGATGCAATTCAACGACACCGATGGCTCCCAGTACGCGGACATCAGCCACGGACTCAAAGGCTCGACAGGGGGCAAGCCCTGCTTCAAGACCGTGAGCGATACGTTGCACGTTCTGCTGCCAGGGTGTGTCGCGCAACAATTGCAGGCTGGCAAGGCCCGCAGCGCAGGCCAGAGGATTAGCCATGAAGGTAGGGCCATGCATAAACAGTCCCGGTTTGCCTGTGCTAATGGTTTCTGCAACATTATTGCTGGTGAGCGTGGCGGCCAGGGTAAGGTAGCCGCCGGTCAGTGCTTTGCCAAGACAGAGAATATCCGGGGCTATGTTGGCATGTTCGCAGGCAAACAGTTTACCTGTGCGGCCAAAACCAGTTGCTATTTCGTCAAAAATCAATAATACGCCGTGTTCATGACAGAGTGCGTGTGCCTTTTTCAGATAATCGGCAGAATAAAAACGCATGCCGCCAGCACCCTGTACAACGGGCTCCAGAATGAGTGCGGCAATGTGCTGGTGTTCAGCTTCCAGTGTTTTCGCCAATGGGGCAATGTGTGCATCGGTACAAGGCTCGCCAAACCGGCATTGCGGTGTATCCACAAAAAACTGCCGGGTGAGCACGTCGGAGAATAGCGTATGCATGCCTGTGACTGGATCACACACCGACATGGCGGCAAAAGTGTCGCCATGATAGCCGTGGCGAAGGGTGGCAAAATGCTGTTTGCCCGGCTGACCTTTGGCATGCCAGTACTGGATGGCCATTTTCATGGCGACTTCCACGGCCACGGAACCGGAATCGGCAAAAAAAACAGTTTGCAGGGAAGCGGGTGTTAGTGACACCAGTTGCTGTGCCAGTTCAACGGCCGGAGGATGAGTGAGGCCACCGAACATCACATGGGCCATGTTTTCCATCTGTGCTCGCAGAGCGTGATTCATCACCGGGTGATTGTAACCATGAATGGCGCACCACCACGATGACATGCCATCAATCAGCTCCCGGCCATCGGCCAGGGTCAGTCGCACGCCTGTCGCTGATACCACAGGATAGACAGGTTGTCCGCTACCCATGGCGCTGTAGGGATGCCAGACATGGGCATGATCCAATGCGATCAATTTTTGTTCAGAGACATTATGCACGCACGCAGGGTACTGACTTTTTGCAGGGAAAGACAATAGGGTATTTTCAACCTGGAATTTAGGATTAATGCCTGTGTCTACGCGATCATGTTTTTACACATATTTTCTGGCTGCCGGTTTTTATCGGCATTCACGGGCTATTTGTTTTTGTAAATCTTTGATTTTTTGCTCGTCGCGTGGATTGGGCGTGTGCTCAAGAAATATCTCTGTTTTACTCACATCTTTACGATAGCGGGTACATCTTGCATCATCAAATTTTTTCGTTAACACGTTACCCGCACACTCTTTTGTGATGAGTTTGCGCAGGTCGCGGGCCTTGAGCCGGTCGCGCTGGGTATCGGTGTGCTGCAGATAAATCTCGACCTTGTTCAGTTCACTGATATATCGGCGACAGTACGAATCAATATTGTTATAGGGCTGGCGGGAATCCGAAAGTGCTTTTTTATGCCGACGATTTTTGGCGTCACGCTCAATATCTTTTGTCTGCTCAGGGGTGGCAAACTGCGTACCGGAATTCCCCGTATTTTCGATGGTGACCGTCGTGGCGGTTTTGTCTTTGGGCGGGGTATCACCAAACACGGTTTTTCCACTGTCATCTTTCCAGCGATAAACCCCTGCCTGGCCGGGCTCAATCGTTATACAAAGTATGATGGCGCACAGTAATAATATTGCTGGTCGTTGCTCTTTCACTTTCAGCTGATTAAGCATTGTGAAACTGAAACTAGTTGTTGTGTTCATATTTCCTGAGCAACACGCCTTCTTCACCACAGCAGTCTGCGGCACATTTTTTCACCGTGTGTACCGCCAGCGGGTCATCGTCGAGATAAGCTGCAACCGGCAGGTTGCTGTCGGCGCAATCACAGCCTTTGTCATCATAAAGATAGACATTTTGCAGGCCAGCACGGCGCCCCAGTTCGGCGGCGGTGTGCAAGGTGTCGGTGGGTGTGGGCGGCAGGTCCGACAATTTGTAGGCAGGGAAAAATTTAGTGATATGCCAGGGGCTGTCTGCCCCCAGTTGATCGCGAATCCATGCAGCGATGCGCGTTAATTCGTCAGGTTCATCATTTTTGCCAGGGATAATGTTGGTGCGAACCTCCACATGCATGCCCAGTTGCTGGGCCATTTTGATACTGCCCAGCACGTCTTTGACAGTGGCAACAGGGCAGATATCTTTGTAGAAATCGTCACTGAGGCTTTTGATATCGGAGCACAGCACATCGATGTGCGCCGACATGGCCTCCAGTGCCTCATCGGTAACAAAACTGTTGGAAACGTACAGAGTGTACAGGCCAGCGGCGTGCGCGAGTTCTGCGACATCAATAACGTATTCCAGCCATACAGCAGGCTCCGAATAAGTGAAGGCAATGCCATTCACACCGTGGTGCAAAGCGGCCTCAACGAGTCGTTTGGGGCTGACGTATGCCGCAGTGGACTGTCCCTGCGCCAGCTCATCCAGCGCATGGACTCCCCAGGAAATCTCCAGATTGTGACAACCACCGCAGCGGAAGTTGCAGCCATAGCTGCCTACCGACATCACCTGTGTTCCGGGCCGAAAATGTCTGACGGGTTTATCTTCGATGGGGCCAATGTCGATGGCAGAGAGAATACCGTAGCTGAGATTGTAAAGCGTGCCATGACGGTTAACATGCGCCTGACAGAAGCCACGTTGGCCATGTGCCAGTTTGCAGCGCCACAGACACAGGTCACACTGGGTGGTGCCATTGGCGTGGCGGGTTTGCAGCCTGGTTTCGACTAGCCGGTATTGTTCGTGGTGGCGAATTTTATGTGGCATGAGTCCGTATTTTCGTTGCGGGAAGGATATTTGGCGATTATAGAGTGTTTTGTGGGCTTTGGTTACCAGATTGGCGTGCTTCGGGCTTGACTCGGCGAAGGTCAGCCGCTTTAATACGCACCCCAAGTTGGCCGGATAGCTCAGTCGGTAGAGCAGTGGATTGAAAATCCTCGTGTCGGTGGTTCGATTCCACCTCCGGCCACCATTCAAATCAAGTAAGTTACCTCCATTCCCGCATTCCCCGCGAGAGCCGTTGATTTTAGTGGTAGACTGCGCCGATGTCCTTATTATTTAACCGAACCTCGAAATGACCGGCCCAATCATTGCGGCTTTTTTGACTTATTTGTTGATGCTGGCAGCGTTTAAATGGCGTCATTTTCGGCGTTTTCACATGTCAGTCATGGTTTTTATCATCTGTTTCGATGTGGCCATGCCTTTTTATCTGGTGGCCACGCGAGATTGGAAAACACGGCTCATCGACAACGGCGATATCCTTTCATTTGGTGTGTGGATGCACTTCGGGCTGATTATCACCCTGTATGTGCTGTATGTGATTCAGGTGCAGACGGTATTGAAGATGTTACGTGCGTCAAAACAGGCTGTGGACCCAGAGGAACTGGCGGCGGCGCGGCGCGATCATCGCTCGCAGGGTATCGGTATTTTACTGGCGCGAGGGTTGGTGATCGTCACGGGTGCGATATTGGCAGACCCGAATGTGTCCGCTGAATGACCGGCACTCCGATGCCGCTAAGTTAAGCACCTTTGGTCAAAAAACAGGGCGGCCTGGAAGCCTGTCGCTCTGTCAAATCGAGACTGTCATCCTTTCTGTGTAATTGCCTATTGTTATACCCCCCCCTTCCTCCTCATGGGGAAAAGATAGACACAACGAAAAAAGAAACCCCCAGGCCATGGCACAGGCCGCCGCAAAAAACATCAAAGCGAAAGAAGATCTGAACGAATTCCGGCAGATGCTCACCAGAATCACCGTTGAAGCCGCATTAAATGCTGAGCTTGATGAGCATTATGTCAAAGTTCAATTATCAGAGGGAAGACTGAATAAGGAGTTACTCGCGGTTAAAAGGCAATTGAACTTTATGAAATACGGTTGACCCCTTTAACTTTTTATTCTGAGAATATATCCACATAATTTTTGTTATGTGTTAGATAGGTTGTCTTTTATCTGGTTATCATATATGATAACCAGACATGAAATGGAAAATCATATTCTTTAGCGATAAAGTCGAAGCTCAAACCCTGAAATTACCAGCTAGTATATTGGCTAACTTCCTGCATATTGCTGAAATGATTGAAAATATGGGGCCTAATC
>JALSGT010000067.1 GCA_026982555.1 Chromatiales bacterium | reverse complement strand
TCAGAACGTTCATCAATAACATGGGTTAGTCTTCCGCCGCCCGGCCACGTTGAGGAAACAACCCTCGGGGACGCTTTTGTATAAACAGAATAATAAATATCAGTACCAGAATTTTTGCCAGCACGGCACCCGCCCAGGGTTCCATTAACTTGTTAATTACTCCCAGAGTCATACCCGCCACCAGCGTGCCCCACAAATTACCCACACCGCCAAACACCACCACCATGAAAGAATCAATAATATAAGCCTGTCCCAGGTTGGGGCCGACATTGGTGAGCAGGCTCAACGCGACACCGGCCAGCCCGGCAATACCGGAACCCAGGCCGAAGGTCAGGGCATCCACCCATTTTGAACGAACCCCCATGGCGCGGGCCATGGTGCGGTTTTGTGACACGGCACGCACCTGTAAACCCAGCGAGGTTTTTTTCATCACCGCGATAAGCGCCATAAACACGGCCAGACAAAAGAAGATGATATAAAGACGATTCCAGGTGAGTGCCAGTACCTCGTTGATCTGCCAGGCACCGGACATCCACTCCGGCGTTTCCACACTGCGATTCAGCGGCGAAAAAATAGAACGCACGGTTTGCTGCAACACCAGACTGACACCAAATGTCGCCAGCAATGTTTCCAGCGGGCGACCATAAAGATGACGAATGACACCGCGCTCAATGGCAATGCCCACCAATCCCGAAACCACAAAAGCCGCCGGAATCGCCACCAGAATGGACATGGCAATGTTATCGGGCATTAACAGCTGAATGACATAAGTGGTGTAGGCACCAATCATCATCAGCTCACCATGGGCCATGTTAATAACCCCCATGACACCAAAAGTAATGGCCAGCCCGATAGCAGAAAGCGCCAGTACCGAGCCAAGACTCAAACCAAAAAATATGGTTTCCGCTTTTGCATATAAATCACGCTTGTCATTGATTTTTTGTATGGCCGACTGCGCTTTGTTTTTTAATGTATTCGTGGGTGGCTGATAGGCCATCAATGCATTCATGGCCGATGAGTTGAGGCTGTTGGCCAGCGTGTTAATGGCTGCCAGTTGTGCCGTTTCATCGCCATTTTCAAGCTGAATAACGGCCAGCAGGGTTTGCATGCTGGTAATGACCCGAGAGTCGGTTTCTTTCTCAATGACTTTTTTCACCAGATCCGCTGCTTCAACATTCGGTTTTTTCAAAAGCTCCTGCACAGCGGCTAGCCTGATGTCAGCATCTTCATGGTTGAGCTGCATCACGGCGAGCAATAGGCGGATCTGGGTGCGCAGACGATTATTAACCCTGACTTTTTTAAAGCCCCGTTTGTTTTCCTGCACGACTGGCTTAAGCGCCGAATCTGTGTCAAACAAAGGCGTGAATTCATAATGGTTTTTACTGTCTTTCAGAATATACAGTGCCTTGCCGCGTTTGGCGTAATACAGCTGTCCTTCCAGCATGGCTCTCATGGCCGGACGGCCTTCAGGCGGGTTTTGCTGTGTAATAACGTTAATAGCTGCGGATTTTTTATTGTAATTTTTATCGCTCAATGCTTTCCAGGCATCCTCCAGCGAATGTTCAGCGGGCGCCTCGCTGGCGAGAGCCTGCTGGGCCATGCCCATTAACATGAAAAAAGACATGAAAAGAAACAGCAATAGTGAAAAAGCCTTTTTCACTGAAGCCGTTGTTACAGGTATCAACATAGGTACGCTCGCGTAAAATCAATCAGAAAAACAGCATGTGTAAATCAAGAAAGAGAAAAACGTCTCTTTAAAAATCAATGAGTATTTACGGAAAAGAAAAAGACAAAACAGAGCATTATTTTTGTCTTTTTCGTTTACGACACACCCTGACTGCCTGATTCAGGTTTAACCTGATGTTTAACGCTAACCTCTCACCGTTATACCGGCGAAGGCCAGTATCCAGAAAGCTGTTGAAGCAATCGGATTCCACCTTACACCGGAATAACGGAAAGAGGTTATCGTTATTCACCGGTTGAAAAGACAGCAATCAATAACTTTGACCACTGCATTTTTTCGTTTTGGTATTGTAATTACCGCAAGACAACGGCGCACGCCAGTCAGCAATCAAGTCTTTGGAACCCGGCAGATAATCCGACCAGGCATCACCCGCCACCAGGCCGGACGTCTCCCAGACAATATCAAACTGACCATCTTTTTGGATTTCACCAATAAACACCGGCTTGGTAATGTGATGGTTAGGCATCATTGCCGAATAACCGCCAGACAGATTAGGCACACTGACACCGATTAACGCCTTCTGCACCGCAGAAGGATCCGTCGTACCGGCTTTCTCAACCGCCTTCACCCACATATTAAAACCGATATAATGTGCTTCCATAGGATCATTCGTGACACGGTCTTTATTCTTGATGAACGTCTTCCAGGCATCGATGAATTCCTCGTTTTCATCGGATTCAACACTCATGAAATAATTCCACGCGGCCAGATGTCCCACCAGCGGCTTGGTATCCAGACCGGAAAGCTCTTCTTCACCCACCGAAAAAGCAATTACCGGAATATCCTCGGCAGAAATTCCCTGATTACCCAGCTCCTTGTAAAAAGGAATATTGGCATCACCATTGATGGTAGATACCACCGCCGTCTTCTTGCCCGTGTTACCGAATTTTTTGATATCGGAAACAATAGACTGCCAGTCAGAATGACCAAACGGCGTATAGTTGATCATGATGTCTTTTTCGTTAACACCTTTTGCAATGAGATAAGCCTTGAGAATTTTATTCGTAGTACGCGGATACACATAATCAGTGCCCGCCAGCACCCAGCGTTTAACACCAATATCATTCATTAAATAATCCACCGCAGGCACCGCCTGCTGATTAGGTGCCGCACCGGTATAAAACACATTCTTTGAAGACTCTTCGCCTTCGTACTGCACCGGATAAAATAAAATACTGTTAAGCTCCTCGAAAACCG